>JAGKXC010000175.1 GCA_021151535.1 Sphingobacteriia bacterium
CTTGTCAGCCCGATAAAAAACTGGACACAAGTTAAGGGAAAACCTAACTTGTAGTCAATATGAGCAAACATCGTAAAAGTTGGAGTGAGACTGAGATAGAAAACATCCTCCAACACTATCAACAACACGGTATTACAGCGACGGTACGCCACTTTAACGTCGCATCTTCGATGATTTACAGGTGGCAATCCATGAAAGGGGAGCCTAAAACAGAGGGACAAAGTGGTATCAGTCGAGCAGAATACCATCATCTTTTACGTGAGAACCAACTTTTAAAAGAATTGGTCGCTGAGAAAGAACTTGAAATTCGAATTAAGGATGCTCTCCTAAAAAAAACTGTCTATCAAAACAAGAACGGCTAACAGTAGCTCAGGAATTCATTGATTTATCCTTTCCCAAGTACAAGGTATTGGCTTGGTGTTCTGTGGCTCGGAGCAGTTTTTACTATTGCCCCAGCATTGGTTTGAAAGGACGTAAACCTTACGCTGTTGTCAAAGATAAAAATGGAAAAGTTATTGATAATGAGCTTGTTGTGAAAATCATAGAACAACTCTTTCAGCATCCTTTTGTAGATTATGGGTATTACAAATACCTATATCTATTTGAGAAAAAAACAACATTTGCAGATTAGTAAACACTTGGTTTACAGGCTGATGAAGAAGCATCAATTACTTAGAAATCAGTATTGTACAAGTTCCAAAAAGATGAAACGTAATTGGGTCAAGGACTTGTTGCCGCAGGTAGAAGTACCTTTTACTTATCTTGAATTTGATATAAAGTTCGTCTGGGTTGCTGGTATGAATCGTAGCCTACAAGTCTTGACGATTTTGGATGTCTTTTCTCGATGGAATGTGAGTCATTTAATAGCTTACTCTATTAAATATCAAGATGTTATCAAACTATTTGAACGCGCTTTTGAACATATAACTATTCCTGAGAAATTTTATGTTAGATGTGATAATGGGTCACAGTTTATAGCTGATATGGTACAGAAGTATTTCAAAGACAAAAAGGTCATTCAAGAGTTTACTAAGCCTGCTACACCGCAGCAAAATAGCCATATCGAATCGTATCATTCCATCATGGAAAATGCTGTTTGTCAAAGGTTTCAGTTTAGAGATTTAAAAGATGCAAAGCAAACAATGAATCAATTTAGAGAATTCTATAATTTTGACAGGATTCACGGAGGAGTTGGCTTTCAAAGTCCATCCGAATTCTTGCAGTCAAAGGGTTTGGATATGAAAAGTAGCCCTATTAATCAAATCCTTATTCCCTAAAATAAGGGAAACCCTGTGTCCAGTATTTAGCGGTCAGCACACCTGTGTCCAGTATTTAGCGGTCAGCACACTATTGATATAAGCAAGGCACAAAAAAATGAAGCTACCAGCAAAGCCAGTAGCTTCAACGAGTACAACAAAACCACAGTCAATAGGGATTGCCCTCTGTGGTCTCGTTGCAACTATTCTATTTAGTTTCTATGCTTCTACTAAGAATTCATCGTGTTGGCTGATATCTAAACCAACTTTCTCGTCTTCTTCCGATACACGAAGTGGCTCGATGAAATCAGTAACCATTAAAATAATGTATGACATCGCAAATGCGAATACGGAAACTACCACTAATGCAATCAAGTGATTTTTAAAGAGCGTAAATGTACCGTACGCCAAACCTTCATCAACAACCGCTGGGTTGACACCTTTAGAGGCGAAGATACCCGTCATTAACATACCCATCATACCACCTACGCCGTGGCAAGGGAATACATCAAGCGTATCGTCCAACGTAGTTTTAGTACGAAGGTGTGCCAAGTAGTTTGATACCATTGAAGAAATAGTACCAACAAAGATTGATTGTGGGATTGTAACGAAACCACAAGCAGGAGTAATTGCTACCAAACCTACAACAGCACCTATAGAGAAACCAAGTGCCGACGGCTTTTTACCTTTAGCTGCATCAAACAATACCCAAGCCAACCCAGCCGCCGCAGCAGCTGTGTTAGTAGCTGCCAAAGCTGACACTGCTAATGGGCCTGAACCTACCGCAGAACCTGCGTTGAATCCGAACCATCCGAACCATAACAAACCTGTACCT
>JAGKXC010000059.1 GCA_021151535.1 Sphingobacteriia bacterium
ATATAATATTAATTGCGTTATTTATTTCGATCATGCTTTATTCACAATTGGCAACAAGTTTATGCTTAAATGTGTATGTTGCAGCCATCGCTTGTGGCGTGATTGTCTCATTCTTGGTATACATTCTTTTCAAGTTATCGAATCGAAGTGGAATTCGAAGTAATTGAAAAAATATAACTGATTAGGTTAATTGTTAATAGGATTTATTTGCGTAAAGGAGGGTTCTTATGAATTCTCCTTTTTTATTTCTTTGGCGATTGATGAAAAGGAAATAGCAATAATTATTAACTGAATAATGGTTGCGCTAATCAAACCTAATCTAATTAATGGTGACTTCAATTCTACTTGAATAGAGTTGAAAAGTTGGTAGGTCCATGTACTTCCTATATAAACGAATAGATAAGCAATTAATAGAACGAATCCATTTTTGATCAACATTGGTAAAGTAAAGATTTGCACTAGTTTACTTTCATGAAATCCCAATAATTTTAGTGTTTGAATTTCGTAAGTTAATTTTTCAATTTGTAATTTGAAGTGCATTAGAGAAGATGAAATTGAATTGAAAAGAATGATGAATCCCAGTATGAATATTGATGTGAAAATGGAAATGACTAGGAAATAAAACTTTGTAGATTTCAATAATTCCTGGTTCGTTTCCAACTGATGGGTATTTAAATATTCAATAAGCTCTTGGGGGTTTTTACTATTGGTTTTAATAATAATTCTCTGCGGTTCATCCTTGATTTGGCGATTGGGATTTCCAAAGTTGTTATTTGCCCAAAGTAAGAATTTTTCTGGTACCAAAATGGATTGAATTCTATGCGTAAAACCGACAATCTTTCCTATATATAAATGTGTTTTATTTTGTCCGGTAATTTTAATCTGTAATCTTATTAACTTCAACATGGATTGTGAAATTTGAGGAAATCCCCTGCTAGGCGCATAGTTCAAATTATATAAATTTAGAAATTCTGCTGGTAAAATAATGGGTATTTCTTGACCTTCATTCCAATTCCATTCAGGTTGACCGATTTCAACAAAATTATTTGGAACGGATTCCATAAATAAATCTGTTTGAAATCCATTAATCTCTGCATCGTTAAATAATAAACTACCAGTGGCTTGAAAATTGTTTCTTTGAAAACCGCCAACTGCTTCAACACCTGTACAAGAATTTATTTCTGATAATTGTTCGTTACTAAATGTTGAGTTTTTTTGAAGATTTAAGGTGTTTAGTAATGAGATCTTTTTATTTACAATTAAATAGTTTTCACCTATTGCACTGTCTTTGGAATTGGCTGCTTCATTATAGGCAAACAACAGGAAAATCAGTGTAGAGAAAAGCGCTAAACCTGTAATTTGTCCTATAAATGAAAAAAACGAACTCAGATTATTTCGCTCGGAAGTTAATATTTTTTTAACCAATAAGAATTCCTTCATGTAGGGATGTTGTTTGTTAAATTCAAGGTAAAATGAGTCTGGATTTGCTCCAAGTTGTCAAGTAAACAAAGTATGATGCCAGCGTTATTTTCATCTGCAGTTTTCCTGATTAATGACCAAGCAATGTCTCGGTTTTCCGAATCCAAATGAGAAAATGGTTCATCTAGTATAATCCATTTGAATGGTTGGCATATTGCACGAATGATTGCAATTCTTTGACATTGGCCATACGACAATTTAGAAACTTTTGTTTTTAAATAAGGGGAAATTCCCATCAACTTTGCGTATTCAATAATGCGAGTTGATTGAAATTTTTCACACCATTCCGATTTTAATTGAAGATTTTCTTCAGCTGTTAATTGAGGGAAGAGTTTGAGTGATTGGTAAACGAATGACATTTCATCATTCCGTAATTTTTCCCAATCCTTTGTTGAAAAGCCTTTTAATGGGCGTTGATGTATGAGTATGTCGCCATCATAATCATGTCTAATTCCTGCCAAAATATGGGTAAAGGTAGATTTACCTGTGCCAGACGGGGCGATGATTTTATATTGTTTTGCAGATTTAAATGTAATATTGTTCCCCCAAATATTGTTTGCCAATTGTATTGAATTTTGTGGCACGTTTAGGGGTTTGGGTTTCACAAAATTGAAATGAATATCCATATTTTTATTCTGTAAGGACTGAAATTAGTTGGATAATTGATAGAATCTCAATCCATTGTCCATAATGTAGTTTAAAGCGTTTTTATTTGAATCCATCATTTCAATATCCATTTGAAATTCCATAGGCTCTCCACGCCAGCTTACTTTTTTTATCCAATTAGCAATTGTTAATATTTCACGTCCGTAGATAGGAGAATGAATTTTTTTATTCAACATTTTCAAATCAGGATGTTGAATGTTAATTGAGCCAAAAATGGGAATCGTTGGGTAATTTGTTGAATGTTGTTTCTCGCTGAGGTTCGCAGTATTTGAAAATATCCAAGCGTTGTTGAGCGTATGGAGATAGAAAGGTGTTGCACCGCCAAATTTTGGTGAATATTGAATTCGGTTGTCAGATAATTGAACTTTTGTGAACAATCCATCCAACATAGTGTAAAGATAAGTTGGTTTGGCAGAGGGTGTTTTCTTTCCAATAATTACTTGAAATTCAAATGCTAAATTATTAAGGGGCGATGTTTGAAATTCTTCATTATATGTTTCTACTTCTTCCAAAGGTTGAGATTTTGCCATCTTGTTGTGTAGGTCAACTTTAGAAAGTACGAGTCCAATATCGCCAGATAAACCACTAAATTCATCTTTCCAGTGAATAGGATGTTTCTTTTTTGAAGTTAATTGTAAGAAAATGTTTTTCAATTTTTCCAAATCTACACTTATTGAACTTAATGCAATGGGATTGGTTGGTAATGTATTTAAATAGTTTGTTGAAGGGTATTTCCAGATGTTAAAGTTTTGCTGCTGTGCTGCCGTTAAATAACTTTTACTAGAAAGTTGAATTCGCCCATTGTTAAATTGAATACCGAAGCTGTTGGCGATTTTCAACATCTCCTCAGCCTTTTTTTCATTTGGTAGTTGCAAACTTTTCTGAATGTCAAATAATGATTCATTATTAATGAATAGGCCAATATCTTGTTTTTCATTATTGAATCTAATGATATTGTGGTTGGTTTGTTTTTCCGACGATTTAAGAATGCTGATTCCCAACCACATGTCTTCTCGAATTACAAATGTGTATGCATTTCTAGCATTAAAAACATTGATTGTTGCCACATTGTCGTTCCAAACAATACTGTATTCAGATGCATTATAACGATAGATACTATTTTTTAATTCAGCCTTTTGGTTGGAGTTGCCCAGTGTGTTATGTGTTTTCTCAACAAATTTTTTAAACTGTTCAGCATCTGTTATTTTAACTACAATCACAAGATTTTGTACTTGCATGCTCTTGATACTTGTATCGGCATATAAAGCGCCATAAATGGGGTAGTATAACGAAATTCCAGATTCCTTAGCATGTAAAATTCCGTTGCCAATCTCATTGTCTAAAAGTAGTTCAAGTAAAGGTGATTTTTCTGTTTCATCCAGAATTTGTGTTTTTCTGGCAATTTTATATAAATCTAACTTTACCACTAAGGAAGCATTTTGTGGAATATATTTTAATAGGGCGATATTCCGATAGTTATATATAATACATACAATCGTTGTAATGATGACAGCCATTACCACCAGTATGTGTTTCACATGTTTTTGTTCGATGCGCATTAGTTTTTAGTCGGGCGAAAGTTATAGTTTAATATAGATACGGTGCAATATTAAGATAATTCTTTGTTGTACATGGAATAAAAAAAGGAGAGGTTGTTGGCCTCTCCTTTTTTTTATTGAATATGATTTTAATTAACGAATAATTAATTCAACTCGTCTATTGGCCATTCTGGCAGTTTCGGAGTTGTCTAGGTAAATAGGGCTAGTAGCGCCTTTGCCAATTGCAATAATTCGCTTCGCATTAATTCCCTTCGAAATCAAATATCTTTTGGCTTCGTATGCTCTTAATACACTTAAATTCATATTGTATTCTGGGCTTCCAACTAAATCTGTATGTCCAATTAAAGTAATATTGGCCTCGGGATTTGCTTTGAGATAATCCACTACTAAATTTAATTTAGTTTTGAATTCTGGTAATAAAGTTGAATTATCAAACACAAAATGGGGAGTAGCCTCTTTCAGCATTGCAGCAAGTTTACTATCTGCAGTTACTACTGTTGGAGGAGGAACAATTAAAGAATCATTCGTTTTGTTCTCAACTGGTGCTGGAGGAGGAGGTAAGCAACCTTTAAATTCTCTTAAACCAGCAATATCTGGGCATTTGTCCAATCGATCAGCAACCAAATCACCATCTGAATCAGGGCAGCCAAACATATTCGGCAATCCTGTTTCAGTTTTACATGAATCGTCTAAATCAGGAATGTGGTCGTTGTCCGTATCTAGTGGGCAACCTTCTGCATTAACCCAACCAGCATAACGCGGATCTGTGTTTTTACATTTATCAAATCTATTACGAACTTTATCTTTATCTGAATCAACTCCTTCTCTTTTCAGGATACGGTATGTTAATTCAAAATGCGGCCCTAACCAAAAAGTGTAGCCTACCTTCACACTTACAGGAATTTTGTTTGGATAATACGATACCCCTAAATCTTGGCGGCCGGTGAATGGGAACATTTCAGGATGGTGGGTTTGCATATTTAGAATTGCGTGACCATAATAAGCTGAAAGTTTATTGTTGAATTTATAGGTAAGTCCCCAATTGTCAATAAACTTATTGGTTTTAGGCAATTCAAAAGAGGTATAGGAATTGGCTTGTTCTAATTTGAAGTAAAAGCCTATTTTGTTTTTAAGCAATAAGTTAGGTGCGACAATAGAGTATTGTGGTCTTAACCAATTATGGCCTGCCCAACTTGCAAAACCAATTCCACCACCTACTTCTAGGTCAATTTGAGCTTGTCCTAAATTAGGGGTTAATGATAAAAGTGGGATTAAAATCCATAACCAAATTTGTTTTAGGCGTTGCATGGTATTCATTGTCACGTTCATTTTTGCACGAAATTACACAATTTATGTGCCTTGTTGTGTTGTTTTATGATGAAATTGTTTGAAAATCACTTGAACTTAATAAAGGGTTGATTTTTTTTGTAAAGTCGCAAGTAGTTGATTTAATAAGTAATTCTATACAAAATCGATATGGGGTTTTCCGATTACCGATTGGAATTATTAACTTTGTTGACAATAATATCGATAACAAATGTCAATTGAAATTAAAGTTCCAGCACCAGGTGAATCAGTAAGTGAAGTAACGATAGCAAATTGGATGGTAAAGGAGGGCGATTGGATTGAAATGGATGCGCCTATAGCAGAATTCGAAAGTGATAAAGCCACATTTGAAGTAAATGCAGAAAAAGCAGGTGTAATCGAAAAGTTAATTGGCAATATTGGAGATACTATCGCCATTAATACTGTTATCGCTATTATCAATACGGATGCAGAAAGACCAGCAGCGGTGGCTGCACCGGAAGCAAAGCCTGCAGTGGTTGAAGCTCCTGCAAAGGCGGTGGAGGCAGTAAAATCAACTCCGGCGGATGCACCAAAAGCGGTGATTGATTTTTCAAATGTGAATGCATCGCCAATTGCCGTGCAGTTATTAAAAGAATATGGAGTTTCTTTAGACAAGGTAAAAGGTACTGGTGCTAACGGTAAAATCACTAAGGTGGACGCACTTGAAGCCATTTTAGGTGCAGGTGTTACTGCGAAAGTAGCGGGAGGGTCTGCTTCAGGAACAGGCAAATACCACGAAACCAATCGTGAGCCAAGGAAGGAAAAAATGACCAATTTGAGAAAGACAATTTCTCGTAGATTGGTTGCTGCTAAAAATGAGACTGCAATGCTTACTACCTTCAATGAAGTAAACATGAAGCCCGTAATGGATCTGCGTAATCAGTATAAAAAGAAGTTTGAAGAATCTCATGGCGTTAGTCTTGGATTTATGAGCTTCTTTACGCGTGCCGTATGCATTGCATTAAAGGATTGGCCAGCAGTAAATGCTAGTATTGAAGGCGAAGAAATTATTTATCATGATTATTGTGATATCTCAATTGCTGTTAGTGCTCCCAAAGGATTGGTGGTTCCTGTAATTCGTTCTGCCGAAACCTTGAGCTTAGATGGAATTGAAAAGGAAGTAAAAAGATTAGCGGGTAAAGCGCGCGATAATAAATTGAGTTTGGATGAAATGACAGGTGGAACTTTTACCATTACCAATGGAGGAGTTTTTGGATCAATGATGAGCACACCAATTATTAATCCTCCTCAAAGTGGAATTTTGGGCATGCATAATATTGTTGAACGCCCAGTTGTGGAAAACGGTCAAATTGTTATCCGTCCAATGATGTACTTGGCTCTAAGTTATGACCATAGAATCATCGACGGCCGAGAATCCGTAAGCTTCTTAGTAAGAGTGAAGCAACTGTTGGAAAATCCACAGATGTTATTTGATGGTAAAAAGCCTGAAGAAGTAGTTTTAGGTTTGTAAGCGTTGATATCTGCTTACCGATATTATTAATGGCGATGGCCATTTTCTAAATGTGAGGTTTCCAATATGGAATGATGCACATTATTGTGGATTTCAACCTTTTCCCGAACTTGATTTTTAATGTCTTCAATTTGGGAACTACTTAGACCATTATGAAGAATTAAGTTTGCGGTAAGTGCATTTCTGGTTGTACTTAATGCCCAAATATGTAAATGATCTACATTTATCACTCCAGAGATTGATTTAATTTTATCTGTTACGTCTTCAATATCAACACCTTCTGGCACGCCATCCAAGCTTAATCTAAGACTGTCTTTGAATAATTTCCATGTTCCAATAAAAATAACTACACAAATTAACAAACCTAGCAATGGGTCAATAAAAGTGTAATTAGTATAATTGATAATAATCCCACCAATAACTACAGCTAAACTTACGCCGGCATCAGCAGCCATGTGTAAAAACGCTGCTTTGGAATTCATTTCGTCATTTTTCATGAAAATCAATGCAGTAAGCGTATTGATGATAACGCCAATTCCTGCAACCCAGCTTATCGTTGTTCCAGGAGCATCATTGGGTACAGAAAATCTTTGAACTGCTTCGTACCCCATGCTGCTAATTGCGATAAATAGTAATAAACAATTAGCTAGTGAAGCTAAAATTGTGGCTTTAGAAAATCCGTAAGTATAAATTTTGGTAGGAAGTTTTTCAGCCATTTTAATGGCTATTAAGCTAATAATCAAACCGGCTACATCACCAAGATTATGCCAAGCATCTGCTAATAGAGATAAGGATTTTTGGGTATAACCATAAGTTAATTCTACACCAACAAAAATTAGGTTTAAAGCAATTCCCCAAATGAAACGAGCACCGATATTCTCTTGAGATGCACTGTGGCTATGATTATGCATGAACTAGCAATATTATAAATATTCTTTGAATTTTAATTTACTTTTTTCGAATGATATATACAGAATGTATATGTATTAGAAAATCGGGGTACAGTTCATTAAACCAGGCACCAAATAAATTTTCCCAGTATGTTCTTCAATACAACGGAATCTTGAACGAACTTTTTCTAATTTTCTAAATTTTCTGCCATCTGGGGTTTGAAATTCATGGCCTAAAGCAATGTCTTCTACCAAGATGTATTCATTATGTGTATCGTACCTTTTTAAGGTTCTAACTAACTGCGGGTCTGTGCAACTACTGGCTTTTGGATTTTTTAAATAATTTATTAATGCTAAATAAATGTCGTCTGGTAAAACATTTTTACTAAATACAGGTTGGCTAATTTTTTGGAAATTCATTTTCCATTCTGAGCCGTGTGGGGCCACTCTACCTCTAAATTCTTCGAAATTAATCAGGTGAGCCACTTCATGCAAATAGGTAATTAAAAAGGAATAAGGATTTAAATCTTTGTTTAATGAAATTTTGTGGGCTTCTCCGGGCAAGGGTGGTCTATAATCGCCCAGTTTACTTAATCTTGGTTTTTTAATCCGCAATTGAATTTTATACTGCAACATAATTTCAACTGCATATTCCACTGTTCCTTCAGGTAAATATTTACTTAGGATTTGATGCAGTTGTTGTTGATTCATTCGATAAATAGATGGATTTTTATTTATTCAGTTTTTTTAATGCGGATTCAGCTATATGCAATCCGATGGATAATGATGATGTTGCTGCTGGACTGGGAGCATTTAGTACATGGATAAAATTTGCAGATTCTTGAATATAAAAGTCATCGATTAATCCTCCTTGTGCATCACAAGCTTGTGCTCGAACGCCGGAGCCTGCGGGTTCAAGATCATTTTCTTGAATAGCGGGAACTAGTTTTTGTAATGCATTTGTAAATGCGGTTTTGAAGAAAGAACGTTTATATTCACCTAAGCCAGTTTTCCAATATTTGCTTGCAACCTTTCTGAATCCTGCGAAACCTATACTCTCCCAAAATTCACTCCATTTAAAGTCTGTTTTGTTGTAACCTTCTCTCTTGAATGCGAAAACAGCGTTTGGCCCAGCTTCAATTTCCCCGGAAATACGGCGTGTAAAATGAACTCCTAAAAATGGGAAATTTGGATCTGGAACGGGGTAAATTAAATTCTTAACTAGGTGTGCCTTTTCTGGTTTGATACTATAATACTCTCCACGGAAAGGAATGATTTTCATATTTAGTTTTTCTCCAGCCATTGCGGCTACTTTATCGCAATACAACCCTGCGCAGTTGATTACTAATTGGCATTCAAATCTTTCTGATAAAGTATGAATAATAGCACTATTTCCTGAAGATGTAATGGATTCAATTTTTTGGTTTGTAAGTATTTGTCCTCTGCCTGAATTTCGAATTTTATCGGCAATTTTTTGTGAAACCTCTTTGTAATCAACAATTCCAGTTTGGGGAACGAAAATCCCTTTTAAGCCTGAGCAATTGGGCTCATAAGATAGAATTTCTTCTTTGTTTAAATATTTCAAACCAGAAAGTCCGTTTAGAATTCCGCGTTGATATATATTCTCTAATGCTCCAAATTCTTCGGTTGAAGTTGCTACAATGATTTTGCCACATAAGTCGTATTTGATATTCTCCTTATTGCAAAAGTCTAAAAGCATGTGATAACCGCGAATGCAATTTTCAGCCTTTAAGCTTCCCGGTTTGTAATAAATTCCTGAATGTATTACACCGCTATTATTGCCAGTTTGATGCTTTGCAATACCGTCTTCTTTTTCGAGTACCAAAACCTGAATATCGGGATTGTTGTCTAATAGTTGATAGGCTGTAGATAATCCAACAATACCGGCTCCTACAATAATTACATCAGCATTCATGATGCAAATTTATTTGATTTTAAGGAAGAGTTTAGAGTTGTTGATATTTCATGAAGGTACCTTGTAAAATTTCCATTCCTATCAAGCATTTTGAACATGCCTTTTTCGAGCAAAACAATTTGTATTGGGCCATTAATTCTTGGGATCCCTTCATGTTTTTGCCTCTTTTGAATAATTGATTCATCCATTTTGTATGGCGATTTGTTTCAACTGGTAAGTATTTTAAGAACATATTTGCTAATACCTCGTAATTAGGGTTTTGCATCGCTTTTGCGTATGCATAAAGGCCATAATACCAACAATTTATGGCTATGGTGGCGATGGTATTTTTGCCGATTTTATTTGTGTGAGACTTACTTGTTTTGCCTAACTGATAATGCGTTTCCCAATATGGATCTGCAATTTTTTTGAATTTTTGAAATTCTTGATTCCATTGAAAGGAATGAATATCTGTTAAAAATTCGAAATTGGATTCTGATTCAAAAAGCCAAATAGCAAATTGAGCCATGCGCAATTGTGGGAAAGAAGATGGCCGCACTTGTTTGTAATTCCATTGGATGTCAAAAGGGGATACCCATTCATGTTTGAATCTAAAAAAATCAAATTTTTGCTGTAATAACAAAGTATAGTCATCCGTCGTTTCATCTGTTAGCGATCCCGAAATCCAACCACTTAATCCGAATAGATAAGCAATGATATCATTAGGGGTTTTACAAGACATAACATATCTCTTACTTACCCTTTCTGTTATTTGGATGGCTGCGGAGTGGTTCATGGGACCTAAAAATGATTTAAGATGCAGCCAAAACCATGTTTTCCACCAATCATCGCCCAACGACGCATGAATTTTCATAATTTCTAAGGTTTTAACTTTAATTAGCTCTTTGCTCGCCATTTCGAATTGTTGGGAGATTACTTTTTCAGGTACTCGTCTCAATTCATTTGAACAAATAGGTAATTCAGGTTGTGAAACCAAATGTTGAAGTAAAGATGAAGTTACGCGTGATTTTAATTCCAATGTATGTATGGTTGAGTTGTTTTGGGTTTGAATTTCTTGATCATGCTTCCATACTACATGTAAAATAACTCGATTGTATCTTGGATCGTGTTGGTGTTGATGTTGATGCCAAGTGCTTGATAGGTAGTGTATTTCAACATCGCCCGCATGTATTTGATTGTCTATTTTCACCTTGGCGTTAATAAAATCGGGTCCGTTGCTGTGGTTAATAGTTCCAAATTCAATGATTTCTAAACTTTTATTATCTGTTGTTTTAAGATTATTCGGCAAAAAAGAGTGTTGTTCCCAGATTTTTTGAAGGATAAATTCATTTTTCATTTTTTAAATTTCGGGATTATGAATTGCCTTGGAATCAATTAATTGCTATTATGGCGAAATATGCAAAATCATTTCTTGAAGTTGTATTATTCACTTAATTTTGCAATCATGTCGAATGACTTAAAAAAGTTGAGTATCGTAATCCCTGCATATAATGAAGGGAATACGATACACCTTATTTTGGATAAAATTAAGCAAGTAAACTTGTTGGGTGGGTTAGAAAAGGAAATTTTGATTGTTGATGATTGTTCTAAAGATCATACAATAGAATCGGTAAAAAAATATCAGATAGAGAATTCGGAAATGAATATTTCATTGTTTAAACATGAAATAAATAAAGGGAAGGGGGCTGCCTTACATACTGGAATTAACATGGCAACTGGTGAATTAATTATAATTCAAGACGCAGATTTAGAATATGACCCTGAAGAATATAATGTACTGTTAAAACCAATTATAGATGGTCATGCTGATGTAGTTTATGGCTCGCGTTTTATGGGTGGTAAACCACATCGAATTTTGTTTTTTTGGCATACTATTGGGAATAAGTTTTTAACTCTATTTAGCAATGCATTTACAAACTTGAATTTGACTGATATGGAAACGTGTTATAAAATGTTTAGATCAGATTATTTAAAGTCGTTAAAATTGACCGAAAAGAGATTTGGATTTGAGCCAGAGGTTACTTCTAAAATTGCCAAGATACCTAAAGTCAGAATATATGAAGTAGGAATAAGTTATTATGGCAGAACCTATGAAGAAGGAAAAAAAATTGGTTGGAAAGATGGGTTTCGAGCCATATATTGTATTTTAAAATATCGTTAAATTGTAGAGTTCGGCTTATATGAAAT
>JAGKXC010000176.1 GCA_021151535.1 Sphingobacteriia bacterium
TGAAGCTTGTGGTGGAATGAGATATAAAAAAGAAGTGTTGGAAGTTGAGTTTCAAGGTAAGAATATTTTTGAAGTGTTGGATATGACGGTAGATGAATCAATGGAATTTTTCGCCAATATTCCAGCGGTCCGCGATCGATTGAAACCCCTTCAAGATGTTGGTTTGGGATATGTAAAATTGGGCCAAGGTTCAAATACTTTATCAGGAGGAGAGGCCCAAAGGGTAAAATTGGCTTATTTCCTGAGTAAAGCAAGTCCAAATAAAGACAAACACACATTGTTTATTTTCGACGAACCCACTACAGGCTTGCATTTTCATGATATACAGAAATTGTTAGCTTCGTTTCAGCAATTGATAAATAAAGGAAACTCCATTCTGGTTATTGAGCACAATTTGGATGTAGTAAAATGCGCTGATTGGATTATTGATTTAGGTCCGGAAGCTGGCGATGGAGGTGGAGAATTAATTTTTCAAGGAGTTCCTGAAGAAATTGGCGGGGCAAAGGGTAGCGTTACGGCTCCTTATTTACTAGAGAAGTTGAATGTGACAAAATGTTAGTCGATTGACTATATCTTATTGTCGTTTCATTTTTTACATCCCATCCCTTTTAAGTATTTTTGCTCTATATGAGAAAATTAATACTTTCAGGGTTATGTGTATTTGGTTTTGTAGGTACAACCTTCGCCCAAGCTACATTAATCGAAAAGGTAGATCCTCAACCAGGAAAATTGGTGATACCTTATCAGAAGTTTCAGTATCCCAATGGATTAACGTTAATTGTAAGTGAAGATCACAGTGATCCTGTAGTTCATTTAAACGTAACTTACCATGTTGGTTCTGCAAGAGAAACGCGTGGAAAAAGCGGATTTGCGCACTTTTTTGAGCACATGCTTTTCCAAGGATCTAAGCATGTTGCGGATGAAGAGCATTTCAAAATCATCAAACAATTTGGTGGTGATGTAAATGGTAATACTACCCGTGATAGAACGGTTTATATCGAAACTTTTCCTTCCAATTTTACAGAAACTGCTTTATGGTTAGAAGCAGATAGAATGGGTTGTTTTTTGGAGGCTTTCACACAGAAAAAATTTGAAAACCAAAGAGCAACTGTGAAGAATGAAAAAGACCAACGTTACAACGTTCCTTACGGTTTCTTGATGGAAGTTAAAGATCAAGAGTTGTATCCCAAAGAGCATCCTTATTCTTGGTCAACCATCGGTTTTGTTGATGATTTGGATCGTGCTGACAGTAATGATTTGAAGAATTTCTTTTTGCGTTGGTATGCGCCGAACAATGCTGCGGTTATTGTTTCGGGCGATGTAAACACAGCTGAAGTTGTTGCTTGGGTTGAAAAGTACTTCGGAGGCATCGAAAAAGGTCCAGAAGTTCGCAAGCAAATCGTTGCTAAAAACGTATTGAAAGAAAATAAATATGCTACTTACACAGATCCTAATGCTTCATTGCCATTGATATACAGCACTTATGTAGGTGCTCCGGTATTGCATCAAGACGAAGCAGCATTGGATATGTTGAGTTATTTAATGGGTGGAACGCGTAATTCGATTTTTTACAAAAAGTTTATTGATCAGGAATGGGCTTTAGCAGCAAGTGCAAATAATAATCCTTTGAGTTCTATTAACCATGAATTGGCTGGTGAGTTTTCATTCCAAATCGTAGGTTATCCTTGGAGCGATATCGGACAATTGCAAAAATTCTTAAATCAATCGATTGATTCTTTTGGAATTGTAGGATTTACCGACGAAGACTTGGATAGAGCAAAATCTAATATTTTGAATAACTTTTCAAATGGTTTAGAAGATGTAAGTAACAAAGCCAATATGTTGAGTAATTTCTGGTATTTGGATTACAAAAATAGCGAAGGCAAAAGCATCAATGTTCAGGATGAATACAATCGTTACAAGGCTGTAACCAAAGCGGATGTTATGAGAGTTTACAACCAATACATTAAAGGAAAATTCTCTTCAACAGTAATTATTATGCCTGATGCGAGTGGCAGCGAAGAAACTGAACAGAAAAAATATGTTTCTTTTAACCCCAATGCAGATTTCAAGAGCAAATTAGCAGAAG
>JAGKXC010000177.1 GCA_021151535.1 Sphingobacteriia bacterium
TTTTTATGTGATTTCAAGAATTCTGCAAGAGTTTCAATTTCAAGAAGTTGTAGAATTCGGATTGGGTGAATCTTCTAAGTTTATATCAGGTTACCTTCAGGAGAAAAAATCAGGTACAAAGCATTCTGTAGTAGAACATGATCCGCAATGGTTGGAACATTTCAATGCCAAAACCAACAACAAATATCCAATGAATGTGGTATTAACGCCTTTAGAAGAGAAATCCTTTGAGCAAAAATCATTCACAGGTTACAAAGATTTATCGGGTGTTTCTACTGAGGCTGATTTTTATATTGTGGATGGTCCATTTGGAAGCGAGAAAGCATCAAGATGTGATATCGTAGAGATCATTGAAAAAAAGAAATTGAACGAAGAGTTCATTATCATCATAGACGACATTCACAGAGAAGGTGAAAACTACACCTTTAAGCGATTGATTGAAAAGTTGCAATCAAAAGGATTTGAAATCGGTTATTCTACCTATATCGGGAAAAAAACATTGGGCGTAATTGCAACCCCAAAATTCAAATTTGCATTAAGTTTCTAAATACAAATTGGTGTTAGCCCCAATCGTAGTATTTGCTTATAACAGACCAACGCATATTCAGCGTTTGTTGGATTCATTGGCAATAAATCCCCAAGCCAATCAGTCTCACTTGATTGTTTATGTGGATGGATTGAAATTGGATTATACACCTGAGATTCAACAAAAAAGAAATGAAGTAATAGCCATTTTGCATGGTGAAAAGAGATTTCACAAAGTAGATATCACTATTCAACAGTATAACAAGGGGTTGGCCAAATCTATCATTGAAGGGGTATCGGATGTGCTTGATCAACACAACAAAGCCATTGTTTTAGAAGATGATTTAATCGTTGCCCCATCTTTCTTGGCGTATATGAACGATGCCTTAAATATGTACGAAAATGATTTGGAAGTAGGGCAAATAGGTGCATGTAATTTCTTTGCCAATGGCGATAAATTTCCTAGTAGTTTCTTTACCGTAGTGCCCGATTGTTTGGGTTGGGCCACCTGGAAAAATCGTTGGCAGCATTTTCAAATTGATGGACAAAAACTGCGTTCTATGTTGTTCCGCTTTCCAGCCGCCTTAGACAGATTCACCGTTCATGGTTCAATGGATGCAGTGGGCATGTTGGATAACCAAATCTCTGGCAAGGTTAGTTCTTGGGCGATTCGTTGGCAGGCAGTATGCGCCTTAAAAAATTGGAAAACACTTTATCCCAATTGTTCCATGACCCAACATTGGGCATCCATCGAAGCCACCCATGCACAAATCAATATCCTTCCTCCTTTGGCAGATGCGAACCATAGCATTGAAAAAATCGAAGTTTCAGAACTTCCCATAATCAGAGAAGCACTGATCAAAGGATATAAAAGACAAACAGATTTCTACGGAAACCCCTTACCCCAATCGGTAACGGCAAAAGCAGCCCACATCATCCGTTTATTCAAGGCCAAACTAAAAAACCGGTTGAATATCCTCAAAACTGGTTACCCATTTGAAGGTTGGAAAGGGGATTATGAAAGTTGGCAACAAGCAAAGTTGGATTGCATGGGGTACGACGATCAGGCCATTATCCAAGCGTGTATCACAGCCGCCAATGCAGTAAAAAAAGAATGGGCAGCTTGCGAACGGGATTCAATTTTATTGGATCAATTGGAGTTTAGCGAAGAATTAAAAAATAGTTTGCTGGAGATTGAAAGCAAACTCAAATCCCTGAGTATACTAGATTTTGGTGGCAGTTTGGGTTCCACCTATTCCATTTACCAACAATTGTTAGGCGATAAAATTCAACACTGGGGAATTGTGGAACAACCCCATTTTGTTGAAGTTGGGAAACAACAATTTTCAACTAACAAGTTGAACTTCTACTTCAATATTCAAGAGTGCGACAATTATATCCAGCCCAATGTAATTTTGCTGAGTTCAGTATTGCAATACTTAGAAAATCCTTACCAACTGCTGGAAGAAATTCAACAATTAAACAAGCCCTACATTATTCTGGATAGAACTACAGTGAATTTTGAAAGTCAGGATATTATTACCAAACAGCATGTGCCCAAC
>JAGKXC010000178.1 GCA_021151535.1 Sphingobacteriia bacterium
GGAATCATTATATCAATCATAGGATTACTTGTTTCATGGTTTTGGGTAAAAGACACCCGTGAATTTGTAAAAATCGAAACAGAATCCACAAAGACCTTGAGTGGCCCAACCGCGGTTGAAACTCCTGCAAAACTCACATGCACAACTGCGGCGGCCACTCCTTCTTATAACCAACAAGTTGCCAATCCTTCTTATCCTCTCAACAATGCTTCCCCTGTGCTCGAACTCAACAACGTTTTTATTGAAACTACATTCACCCATAAAACCCTAAGTAGCATAACCCAAGCTGGGTTAATCAACAACCTAAATGATGGCATGATTTGGGGCCTCTTCCCAATTTTACTAGCATCGTTGCATTTCAAAACAGGAAATATTGGTATACTTACCGCCATTTACCCAGTTGTTTGGGGCATTGGACAGCTATTTACTGGAAAACTTTCCGATTTAGTTTCTAAGAAAAAACTACTTTTTTGGGGCATGTTATTGCAAGGTCTGGCTATAATTTTCTTGCCCTATATCAGTGAATTTTTCGGATTTGCAGTGATGGGAACTATTTTGGGAATTGGAACAGCCATGGTTTACCCTACTTTTTTAGCAACCATCGCCCAAGTAACCACTCCGCAACAAAGAGCTGAAAGCATAGGTACATTTCGACTTTGGCGTGACTTGGGCTATGCCATTGGTGCAATTTTATCCGGCATTACAGCAGATATTTTTGGCATACCCACTGCAATTATTCTCATCGGAATTATTACTCTCACATCGGCGGTCATCATATTTTTCAGGATGCCTGCAGACAAATCAAGTAGCCTCAATGTTTCATCGTCAAAATCCGATTGTATTAGCAAAAGCAGGGTTTTAGAAATAATGGGCAAAGGCAAAAAAGTTAAAATATTGGATGTGCGATCAAAGGAAGAATTTGAACAAGGCCATATTCCCACTGCCATACATATTCCAATATCGCAATTATCCATTCGATTAAGTCAAATCGACCCGCAATACACATGGATTACGGCATGTGGAAAAGGCGGCGGTAGATCCATTGAAGCTGCAAAATTCTTAAAAAACCATAGCATAAATGCATTTTGGCTTTGCGGCGGAAGTTTAGGCTGGATTGGTAATTCCTAGTATTATCAATACTTTTGCCAGGCATGAGCAAATTCATCGCCCTATTACGCGGTATCAACGTTGGCGGAAAAAACATGATTAAAATGGCGGCCTTAAAAACCGCGTTAGAATCTATTGGCTTTTCCCAAGTAGAAACGTATATCCAAAGTGGCAATATTGTTTTTCTTCCGGGCGATAAAACGTTGGCTACAGGAAAGTCTGGGATTTCCACCGAGCAGCAACTGGCCAACATCATTTCACAACAAATTCAATCTGATTTTGGTTTACAAATTCCGGTTTTGGTGGTGAGTGCCACAACATTACAATCGATTTTGGAAAATAATCCGTGGTTTGCAGACCCAAAACAATTTGATGATGCTCATTTTCATGTAAGCCTCTTTGGAGAAGCAAAACTGGCGATTCCCATTACGGTTGAGCTGGGAGCAAATGCCATTTCGTGGGGCGATTGCTGTTTGTATTTAAACTGTCCTAATGGTTACAGCAACTGCAAAGTCACCAACAATTGGTTAGAAACCAAGTTAAAAACCACTTGCACAACGCGCAACTGGAAAACGTTACAAACGTTATTGGCGATGAGTATAAATTAACCCTTTAGCTTATTGATCATCTCTTTAAGGAGTTGAATTTGTTCTTTCAACTCAGAGATGCGCAATTCATAGAGGTTCCTCTCTTGTTCTGGTATGCCTTGAACATGAATAATCGTTGCCGCCTGTCCGCCTTGCTGTTGGAAATTCTGCTGTACATAGCTCTCCGACTCACCAATTAAACTTGTAACTGGCACCGAAAATATTTGTGCCAACTCCTTCATTCGCTTGATAGAAGCATTCTCCGGATTCTTTTCCAAATTAGAATATGCCTGTTGCGTTAGCGACAATTTACTGGCCACATACTCCTGTGAAAACCCATTGCTTTCTCGCAATATCCTCACAATGGATGGTTTTGGATAATTTCTG
>JAGKXC010000009.1 GCA_021151535.1 Sphingobacteriia bacterium
CCCGCTACCAAGAAAAAAAGCCGAGCAATGCTCGGCTTTTTTCGTTGATTCTAATTCCTGATTAATCTATATCGTACTCCAACGTAACCGTAATACTAGCCGTTTTCTCCTTGTTGCTGGTATTTAAAGTACCACCATAAGAATACTCATCTTCTGAATACTGACCCGTAATTTGGAAAATACCCATGCTACTTTTGGTTAATTTACCCTTTCCAGAACCCGCTTCATCCAAAATGGTTTCACATCTTTTTCTGGCATCTGCAGCAGCCTCTTTCAACAAATCAATCTTTAATTCTGCCAATTTGGTAAAATAATACGAAGGAGAATTAGAAGTGAATTCAACCCCTTGCTCTAATAAATCCGTAATCTCCCTAGAAATATTCTCAATCTTATCAACTTCTTTTGACTTAATGGTTACACTTTGCACTGCAACATATCCAATAAAACGCTCGCCACGAAAATGTCCTTCAGAATCATAAATACTCTCTGTCTCTTTGCGGACATCAGTTGAGGAGAACGTGATTTCAGCCTCTTTAACGCCCTTTGCCAACAAAAAGGCCTTGGTCTTTGCTTGGTCTGTTTTCAACGCCCTGTAAGCCTCTTTAAAATCCGTACTAAATCTGCGATACGAACCCGACCATACCACCAAATCACTCACAAAATCTTTATCAGCCTTTCCTGTAACAGAAATCGATTTCTTGTTTTCAAAATTCCGCTTGCTATTTACCCAAGCATCGCCCAAAATTACAGAAGTAACAACAATTCCAGCAGCAATTACGATGCTACCTAAATGCTTATAAGCACTTGATTTAAAAGTATCTGACATAATTAAGTTTAAAACGAAACTAATGAAATTCTATTTTGATTGTATAGAATTTTTCATCACTTGCTCAAAAAAATCGATAGCCTTCACTCCTTGATCGCCCCAAAATAAATAATTGTGGCCGGCGCCAGCCACCTCAACAAACTTAAAGTTGGGAATCTTCCTATTGCTTCCAGCTGGTCGTGCCAAATTGGCCTGAATCTGAGCCAACTCAAAAGCCTCATGCAACTTGCGCGCTTGATCTACCGGTACCACTTTATCTTCTGTGCCATGAGCCAAATAACAAGGAATTTTCAAAGTAGCAATTCGGTTGGTAATATTATTCGAACCCTTCCATCGCCAAGAAAATTCAGCATATTTCCCCATGCAATTGATCATCAAATTATCGGATGGATTCAATGTTGGATCGTAATCTCCGCTTAAAGATGCCACCGCTTTAAAAGAACCTGGATGATCCAAACCAAGCAACATCGCCCCACGTCCGCCGGTAGAAAGTCCCAACACAAATGTGGGCAATTTTGCAGTAAAGTAACCCCTCAACATCAGCGGCTTCATTAACGAATCAAAGAGCCAAGTGCGGGTTGGATAAAAGCGATAATCTTTCCTCATTTGGGGATATAAGCTATCCATATACACGCTCTTCCCCATCTCCACAAACATCAAATCATAGCCTAAATTTTGCGCGTAATTGCAGAGAGTGGTACGCGTACACCATTGGGTATCAGCATAATTCCATCCTGGCAACAACAGCAACAATTTCCTTGTACTCCCTTGATTTTGCTGGGCAATTGCAAAACGCACCTCGATGGGTTTCCCCATGCATTTCACCTGATAAACTGTATCTTTTATTAAGGGCGATGAGATTTTAACGCTTTGATTATACAAAGCTTTTGCTACTACCTCATCCTCAAATTTTATTGCCGAATCCTTTTTACTTTGCTGTTTATTTCCCGCCAAATTGCATGCTGAAATCTGACTGGTAACAACAAAAAATAGCAAAAAACTCAGCCCAATTCTCATTGCTTAATCGGCGTCGTAACCAAACTGCTTTAACATGGTTTTGTTATTTCTCCAATCATCACGCACCTTCACAAACAACTCCAAATAAACTTGTTTACCCAAGAAAGCTTCCAAATCTCTTCTTGAATCGATTCCCAAACGCTTAATGCCAGCTCCGTTCTTTCCAATTACAATAGGTTTTTGAGAAGGACGCTCAAGGATTATTTCACAATTCAAACGAACCAACTTTGCATCTTCTTTAAAAGACAATGTTACTACCTCGCTCGCATAAGGAATCTCCTCATCAAATAATTTCAAAATATTGTTTCGAATAATCTCGTTAACAAAGAATCTTTCGCTTCTATCGGTTAATTGATCTTCTGGATAAAATGGCGGGTGGAATGGCAAGAAATCAACAATATATTTCTCTAGCACCTCTATTTGAAATCCTTCTTGGGCTGAAATTGGCAAGTAAATATCTGCTTCAAACTCCTCTTTAAAAGCTTCTAACTTAGCAATTAGCTCCTGCTGATTGGATGTATCAATTTTATTTAAACAAGCAATCTTTTTGGCTTTCGACTTTTGAAATTTTTGCTTGATATCATCAGAAAAATCGCGACCATGAATATCCACCAATAACACCAACACATCAGAATCATCCATGCTTTCATTCACAAACTTCATCATCTTTTCATGCATCTGATAGCTGGTTTTTCTCAAAATACCGGGAGTATCAGAATAAACAATCTGGTGATTCTCACCATTTTTGATTCCTAAAATTCTATGACGGGTAGTTTGTGCTTTGGGATTGATTATGGCTAATTTTTCACCCATTAACGCATTGTACAAGGTACTTTTACCTGCATTGGGCATGCCAATTATACTTACAAATCCCGATTTAAATTGTTCTTCGCTCACTTCTTCAAACCTACAAAGAAAATTAGGATATTTGTTACATGAATGGCATCAAACACTCGATTATTTTTAGATTCTGCATAATATTCATTTCATTATTTCTTTCAACGGATGCCATAGCAAAGCCACAATTCAGAATATTTGGCTCACATCCACCCAAACCCTATATAGACTCTACCAAACATGGCTTTCATAAAGCTGCATTTGGAATGAATTTCAAACAAGGATGGAATTTTATAGGCAATAGTTTTGGCAGTATTCGTTACAGATTGGGGAAAAAGAATACTGAGTATTTAGAATTCCCTCAAAACCATATGAGGGATTACAAAAACCTAATCCGATTGTCCGAAAGCACCAACAACTCCTTACAAGACACTTCGCAACAAACCATGATGCTAGTGAAACAGCATCGCCAATACTATGGATTTGTGCCAAAATTCATTGATTCATTTAACAATTTCCAATCAAACGTTTGGCAAATTGGCCAACCTTGGGGAACATTTCACCCCCAAAACCATAACCAATATTATGGAGACTCATCGGTATTCGTTGCCAATGGAAATTTGGTTTTAGAAAATATCTACCAACCCAAAAAATTTGAAATTCTCAACCCCAAAAAAGACACGATTAGCATTCCTATGAATGTGGGTTTGGTGAATACCTTTCACAGTAGAAATTTCCGTTACGGTTATTTCGCCATACGCAGTAAAAATCCATCTGGGCCTGCAACTTGGCCAGCCTTTTGGTTAACTGGCAAGAACAATTGGCCACCTGAAATTGACATCTTTGAAATGTATGGGGGCAAGAAAGGCAAACGCATTCATCGCCAAACGATGACGCTGCATGTAGGAAAAATCGAAACTGGAACAAAGAAACAAATCGTACGTCATTTTTGGTTACCCAAAAACACGGATACACAATTCCATATTTACGCTTGTTATTGGACGCCCAAACGCGTTGAATATTATACAGATGGTATAAAAATTCGCAGTGTAAGATTTAATCATTGGATGAAGCAATTCATGCAAGAATACATGTATCTCGTTCTTAACAATCAAATTGAGGCCAAATACTTACCTGAATTAAAGGCAAAGGGATATCCTACTTCCAAATTCGAAATCGATTGGATTCAAGTGTACCAATTAGATATTGCATCGCATGGTAATTCAATCATCAAAGCATACAAGCCCTATTAATTCTAAGTAATAGTGAATTAACAAGTTTCCATTTATCTTCGCATCATGAAAGGAATTATCCTTGCCGGCGGATCTGGAACCCGTTTACATCCTTTAACATTGGCGATGAGTAAGCAGTTAATGCCTGTTTACGACAAGCCCATGATTTATTACCCATTGTCGGTTTTAATGATGGCTGGCATCAATGAAATTCTGATCATTAGTACGCCCCATGATTTGCCTCATTTCCAAAAACTTCTCGGAACTGGAGAACAAATGGGCTGCAGGTTTGAATATTGTGTACAGCCATCGCCAGATGGATTGGCACAAGCATTTATCTTGGGTGAAGAATTCATTGGCGATGATTCCGTTGCATTAATTTTAGGCGATAATATATTCTTTGGAGCAAGATTTCAGGAAACATTAAAAAGCAGTGTTGACCCCAATGGCGGAATTGTTTTCGCTTATCATGTGAGTGATCCAGAAAGATACGGTGTAGTTGAATTTGATGCGGATTTCAAAGCCGTAAGCATTGAAGAGAAACCTACTCAACCCAAATCCAGTTATGCGGTACCGGGATTGTACTTCTACGATAACGAAGTTGTAGAAATAGCCAAGAACCTTAAACCTTCTTCTAGGGGCGAATTGGAAATTACTGATGTCAATAAAACCTATTTGGAGAAAGGCAAATTACAAGTGAGAACCCTCGAAAGAGGCACAGCTTGGTTGGATACTGGTACTTTTAATTCACTGATGCAAGCGGGCCAATTTGTTCAAGTAATTGAAGAAAGACAAGGGTTAAAAGTAGGTTGTATTGAAGAAGTTGCATGGCGACAAGGATTCATTCAAGATGAGCAATTATTAAAAATTGCACAACCACTTAAAAAGAGTGGTTACGGCACATACTTAGAAAAACTGGTAATCAACAAACTGTAACCTTAGGCTACAGTGATCAAGTAATACTGCTTCTTACCTTTTTGGGCAATGATATATTTGCCGTGCATTAGGTGAGTTGAATTTACCATTGCATTTACATCCGTTTCTTTGGTTTTATTGATGGCAAAACCATTAGATTGAATCATTTTTCTCGCCTCCCCTTTGGATGGGAAAATGGTAGTATTCACCGCCAAAAAATCTAAAATTGGTATACCATTTTCAATTTCCGCTTTAGATATTTCAAATGCCTCCAACCCTTCTAAAGAAGCTTGTAATGTTACTTCATCCAGTGATTTCAAGTCTTCTGCAGTTCCATTTCCAAAGAAGATTTGGGTAGCTTTTATGGCCATGTCCAAAGCTTCTTGTGAATGTACCCTAACGGTCATTTCTTCTGCCAATGCCTTTTGCACGAATCGTAAATGTTCATTGCCAACTGATTCATTGATAATCGCTTCAATCTCTTCTCTAGATTTGAGAGAATAGATTTTAATAAAACGAATGGCATCTTCATCAGCAACATTTAGCCAAAATTGATAGAATTTATAGGGCGATGTTTTCTTTGGGTCTAACCAAACATTTCCACCTTCACTCTTACCAAATTTGGTACCATCAGATTTGGTAACCAATGGAGCAGTTAAAGCATAAGCTTCTCCATTTGCCATTCGGCGAATAAGTTCTGTACCTGTAGTAATATTTCCCCACTGATCGCTTCCACCCATTTGCAACTTACAGCCAAGTTCATTGTGAAGATGTAAAAAATCATAACCTTGTACCAATTGGTAAGTAAATTCCGTAAAGCTAATTCCACCTGCCTCTAAACGATTTTTTACACTATCCTTGCTCATCATGTAACTAACGGTAATATGCTTACCTACGTCTCGTATAAAATCAAGGAAACTCCAATTTTTAAACCAGTCGTAATTATTTACCATTACCGCGCTATTCTGAGCATGGTTGAAATCAATAAATTTCTCTAATTGCTTTTTCTGACAATCAATATTGTATTGAATTGTGGTTTCATCTAGCAACTTTCTTTCAGAGGATTTTCCGCTTGGATCACCCACCATACCTGTTGCACCACCAACCAAAGCAACTGGCTTATGTCCTGCTCTTTGAAACAACATTAATTGAGTAATTGGCACCAAATTACCAATATGCAATGAATCTGCTGTTGGATCAAATCCTACATAACCAACTACTTGTTCTTTATTCAATAAATCTTGGGTACCTGGCATGATATCATGCATGAGGCCTCTCCATTTTAGCTCTTCTACAAAATCAAAATTAGGCTTAAACGACATAAATTAAAAAATGTTCAACTTGTTTTATTTCAAATAGTTATAATTATAGTATTCAACTATTTATTTCATATTTTTATCACTTTCAATGTGATTCTTAATCGCATCTGAGATATAATCTTTGAGTTGGTCTGCTTGTTCATCGCTTAATCCGCTCAAAGCAAAGCTTACAACTTGGGCTGTTTCTTTCAACATGAAATTAATTTCATATTCTAGATAATCAATTCGTTGAAGATAATTCCAAGGAATATAATTGTAGCGGGAGAAAAAATGTTGTCTCCAACCGATACCATTTTCATCAGCTTCTACAAAATAATCTCCCTTGCGTTTATTATAGACAACAAGTAAAATAGGAACTGTAATCACAGCCCAAACAGCTCCTCCCAAATAACCAAAAATATGATTATGGGCTCCCCAACCAAAAAACACAATTAAGAACATCACGATTAATGCGGGAAGTTCAGCTTTGGTTTTAGGTATATCCAACCTCAGTTTTTTCATTATTTCTTAATGAACTTACCGCTGAATTCGCCCATTCTTACCCAATAAACGCCTGCAGTTAAGCCACTTACATTTGCTGTGAAACCAAAATTATCGTTTACAAATTCCAAAGCTACCTTTTTGCCGGTTGCATCGAAAACTGCAATTTCATTGGTGATATTTGATAATCCTTGAGGTTGAATTGCAAAAGCTGAAACAATATTCAATTGATTATCAACGATTGTTGGTTGAATGAAATATAAAGCTTTCTCCAAAGATTTGATGGAATTCGGTGCCTGAACTGTGATTGAAAATGATTTGATAGTATCAACTCGGGTATATGGCATTGTACCTAAAATCTTAGCATAAATTTTCACCGCCATTTTCAAAGGAAATGTTCCAGACTGAGTAGGTGTACCAGAAAACAATACGCAAGAATGAACTTTAGGCAAGAAAACACAAGTGTTATTCAAGCATGCATGGGTGATACCGGCTGGCAAACCAATTACGTCATTTAAAACCATTGAATCAATTACCACCTTCTGTCCAAATACTGTTGTATCTGTAATGCTTAAAACAGTAGATGTAGCTGAGTAAGGCTGATTCAAATAACCATCTGGAAACTGTGCTGGATAGAATCCAGGAATTTTGATGGTTGTATCTGGAACACATTGCGCATTCAACTGAGCAATCGCCCCGAAAACAAAAACTACGGCTGTTAAAATGAACTTTTTCATAGATGAAATTATTTGCGAAGATACAGATTGGAAAGGAAGATAATAATTCAAAATTACAAGTACAGAATTATTCAAGATCTGACTTATTTCTTTGAATGAAATTTATACTGTACACAATGAAAGTAATCCAGAATATCAAACCGCCTATTCCTTGAATTCGATACCCAACCCAATTTAATCTCAGGGTTGATGGAAAAGCTTCCATAAAAAATAAATTACCCATTAAAAAGGCTGCCAAAAAGAAGCAAAACTTATAAGGAAAAACCATTAATCGATCGCCTGCAACCCAATGATACCAAACAATCATAAGCATAGGCAATTGAAGCATTAAGCTGTAATCTCTTTGGTGAGGGAAAGCAATTGGGATTGCCCCCAAAAAAACAGCAAACAACCAGAACTCTTTCCATGAAAAAGACGGCAATTTTTTGAACTGAAACACCAACAATGCGCTCAAAAACAACACCAATAATCTGAATGATTGGGTTATCCAAAAAACCCCTGTTTTAGACATATTGAACCACATCAATCTATCCTCTCCAGGCACATGCAAGGATGTAAAATATTTGGTTACCAATGCACCAAAATCAACAAATCCACCTTCACCTACTTCAATAATATGACTTTGAGAAAAAGGATTGATATTTTCTAGCCAGGCTCCAATCAATTCATTGTGGTATTCGTACGGCAAATACAAATAAGGTAAAAGTATGGTAGCTGCAAGTAGGGCGATAAGCGTTAGAAGGGTTCTAAATTTTCCTTGCAGGAAAAATAAACCATACAAATAAATAGGCAACACTTTAATATTCACCCCCAACGGCAAAGTCCAAATTCTTCTAATTGTAAATGAAGTAGGGTATTCAAAAGCCCTCATACACCCCCAAAGTATAAGAATCGTCATTTGGCCGTAAAGAATATTTAAGAAACACCATCGCCAGGTAATGAAGCCAAAAATTGCCCAAAAAAGACCTTTTCTAAAAGCGGCAAAATTAATTTGATTTACAATCAATGAAGGTAAATCAGCATTTGAATTGGTTTTCAAATTGGGGAATATGGTTTTAATAATTCTAACCATATCGGAGATCATCCATACCATTAGTGTAGCCCAAACTATTTTCAGAATTATCAATGCCAAAGGAACTTGATCTGGTAAAAATGTTGTTTTGGGGAGGAATGTAAATGGGGCAAGTAACGTAGCAAATAGTGGGCTGTAATAATAATTCAACACCCAACCCTCTGAATCATAACCAGGCTTATAGAGATTTTTTAATTGCGTTAACCTTTCTGCAGCGCTAAAGAAAATATTAAGATCATTGGATGTACTAATACTTCTTAAAATCGGCCACAACAACAATAAGCCAAAAATCCATGCGGTTATTTTGATGGTTTTATGTGCTTGGTTATTTTGATTCATGCTCGTTTCAGCAAAATTAACCCTTTCCAACCTTAAATTGGTTATAATTTCTTAGTTTTGCAATGTCGTTGGTCCCGTAGTTCAATGGATAGAATAGATGTTTCCTAAACATTTGATACAGGTTCGATTCCTGTCGGGACTACTAAAGTTTAATGGCCACCGCCAGAAACCTTTTCATCGTAGGAAATTCCTTGTTTCTTTAGTGTATTCTTCACATAATATGCAAAGAATGTAAGGAAAGATAACCCAACAACGTCTACGATAAAGGAAGAGTGAATTCCAATTATATCCGCAAGTTTACCTTGGAATGGAGGTAAAACAGAACCTCCTAAAATCATCATAATTAAGAAACCTGACCCTTGACTTTGGTATTTTCCCAAACCTGCCACAGACAAAGAGAAAATACTTGGCCACATAATAGATAAACACAACCCAGCTGAGAGGAAGGCATAAACAGTTACCATACCAACGGACAATACTCCTATTCCTGTAGCAATCACTCCCAGAATACCAAAAACCATTAATGTTAATGCCGGTTTATCGTCTGTGATATAAAAAGCAAAAATCTGAACCAAAACGCAAAAAAAGTACCACTTTAGAGGCTCAATGTTATATCCAGCAACCCAAGTAAATAACATGACAACACCATATGCCACCATTGGCATTACCAATCTTAACCATTTCTTAGTTGCATCGCTTAAATTCAAAGCAGTTACGGCACCTGCCCATCTTCCAATCATTAAACTACCCCAAAACATGGCTATAAAAGGAGCTGTTTCACTGGATGTAAATCCTCCGAACTGCTTACCCTTGAGCAACTCAGCCAAATTACTTCCAATGGCTACTTCAACCCCTACATAAATAAATATGGCTAACATACCCATTGTTAATTGAGGATATTGCATAGCGCCCCAAGCTGCTTTTTCACCTTTAGAACTACTAAAATGGGCAAATAACAATCCCGAAACTACCACTACCAAAACAGCCAACAACCATTTAAATCTATACCTTTCCAGTGGTTGTTTTAAATCTGAAACTTCCTTTTCCAATTGTTGTAAATGTGCTGTTGTTGCTACAATTTCATGTTTCTGTTCTACAGTGGAGTTTAATTCAGTTTCTTTCTTGAATTTGACAAAATTCTCTTCTATTTTATTTTTTTCAGATTGTACAGTTTCAATCTTTTTCGCTTCCACAGAGTTATAACTTTGGAAAACTGGAACCATACAAACGGCAATTAAAATTGAGATAGTAACCAATAAACGCATTGCCTTTGGCGCCTTCTCTGGTTTTTCTTCAAATACTCCGGCAGGAACTTTTTTTGATGTACCTAAAACCAAGGCAACAATCAAAAATAACAAGCCTACACCAGCATATAATAAGTTTACCGAATTCAAACTCAATTTCTCAATGTCTGAATCTTTAATTGCTGAAGTCTTCCCAAAAAGTGTTAAAGCCACAATCAACGGGCCAATTGAAGTTCCCAAACTGTTTATTCCACCCCCAAGATTAATTCTATTTGAACCCGTTGACTCATCTCCCAATGCGATCATAAAGGGATTTGCAGAACTCTGTTGTACTGAGAAACCCAATGCAACAATAAACAAGCCCAACAACATCCCGCCAAACACATTTGAATAAACCGAAATGATCATTACCGCTGCGCCAATCGCAGAAAATGAAAGACCGTAAACAATGCTTTTCTTATATCCCCAGCTTCCAATAATATCTTTATTCTGGAAAGAACCCCAAATGAATAAAATTAAAGCACCAACGAAATATGCCAAATAGAATGCAAAGTCAATTAACTGACTTTGAAATTGATCCAAATGAAAATAATGCTTACAAAAAGGAATAAAAACACTATTTCCCGCAGCAATAAATCCCCAAAAGAAGAAAACCGTTGCTAAGGTAGATAACGCTCCGTAATTGGTTGGTTTGGTATTTTGGCTCATAATCAAATTGATTTTGAACAAATAAAAGCCAAATCCTTATATTTTCAAAGAAGCAAGGGTAAGTTATTGTTAATTGTACAATTTAACAGCCCTCTGAATGCATCTCTTCTCCACGAAGCTCACCAGTTTGTTCCTTGCTAATCGGCTTAACTAATTTTTTAGGAGCAGCCGAACTTAAATAAAGAATTCCAGAAATACCAGAACCGGTATACTTATATGAATTATCCAAAATAATATCTGGTTTTTGATCGCCATCCAAATCACCAATAAATAAGATTTCAACTTGACTATCATCAAACCAAGGAATATAGCTTAGTTGAATTGTATTAGAAATCTGATTGTTATTCAATTCATTTAAAAATAAATGATAATCAAAACTTCCTTGCCTATCATCTACAATTAACTGCTTATCATCTGCTTGTAATTCATACTTTTTCCCACCCATTGTAAATTCAAATTTTTTACCCCCTTCTAAAGACATTTCACCAGAAATTATATTCTTCAATTGATCTTTCTCCTGTTTCATCCAAGGATTATCAAAGAGAAACAATGTTTTCTGTTTTTCTCTGGCGATATCTACAAATCGGTATCCTACTTTTCCATCTGCTGATACATCTATTGTAGATTCAAAATTTTTATTAGAATACAACTTCCTCAAACTATATTGTTGGGTAGTTGAATCATACATCATTGCTATCCAATTGGTTTGATTGAAAAGTTCTGCCTGAGACGCTGAAAAATATTCATCCACTGAAATCATCTTGGCATTTTCTACAAATTCAGTTGGATATTCCTTCAAATTTGGCAAAGCTTTTAAAAATGCAACAGTATCAAATGACCTATTATTATTGCATTTATCAGCTGATTTTTCATTGGGATTACATGAAATCAATACGCCAAAAATCGCCAGTAAAACGAAACTCTTTTTTGCCAAATTAATTTGAATCATCAACGCAAGTTATCGCAAAACTTAGATAAAAAAAGGTCCCAAAATCATTGTGAGACCCTTTATACAAACCTAACTATATGAAATTAAAATTGGGGACATTGGCCGTGTTTCATACCAAAGCTTCTGTATGAACGGCGACTTTCACGATACTGAACTTGATTTCTATAACCACTTTTAGAAAGTGGGAGTGAATAAACTAGCAAGGCGGTAGAATAGACATCATCAAATTTTGAATACGAATAATTTACTCCGTCTAACTTATCATTTAAAACTGTATTTGTAATCCACTCAAACTTTAACATTCCTCCTCCAATTGAAGCCAATTCCAAACCAGCACCCAAGGGTAGTGATACCGATACATTCTTAAAATCTTGTGTAATATATTGACTAGAAGCCTTCATCAAAGTAGATTTTGAAACAACTCCTTTTAAACCAAATATTGCATAAACTTTTGATTCTCTATACAGATGTCGACGCACATTTAATCCAAAATCCATCAAATTTCCACTTACAGAGTAATTTCTATTTCGAATGGATGCTTTTGCCGAATTCATGTCATTCCCTTGAAATTGGGCAACACCCGCCTCAATTGAAATTTGGGTAACCGAATTTACATAATAACCTAAACTTCCTTGAAAAACTGGTTTAATTGATTTCGCATCAAAACTCATATTGCTATAGTAATTAGAAACACTACTACCCATTTCACCTTGATAATTCAAGCCACCACCGGCAATCGAAAAATTTACCTGAGCAGATGAGAAATTGAAAACTGATACTGCGGCAATTGAAAGGATGATTGGCTTTTTCATAATTTTAGAATTAGGTGTTTGTGATAATTTTGTTACATGCAACACCATTAACCAATACTGTGCCAAAAATTAGACACCAATTTTTTGAACACACTCCAACCCATATAGTCCAAAAATATATACGAATAAGTACTTAAAGAAACTACAATTCCTTCTTACAACCTATTAAATAAATCTACATAAAAATCTACAGCGCGATAAAAATCCTTGCGCTCAATATGCTCGTTCAAACCATGTATTCCTGAAAGATTTTCATTACTAAAACGGAATGGAACAAATCGATAAATGCGATTGGTAATACCAACATAATTTTTACAATCTGTACCTGTAATCACCATTCCAGGAACAACAACAACATCGCCAAAAATGGTTAAAGCTGACTGCTTTATCTGATCATAACCAAGGCCCTTATCAGGTGAGACCGGTGTTGCTGCATGAAAATCTGGCCTCAACTTCACTTTCACTCTTTTATCATCAATCACAGATTCAATTTGACTTTTCAGTAATTGAATATCATCACCAGGCAAAACCCTTAAATTAATGGTAGCAGATACAGTAGGAGGAACAACATTTTCTTTCACGCCGCCATGGATCAAAGTTGTAACATGCGTAGTTCTTATGGTAGCTGCAGTCTTTTCTTTTCCCAAAAGCACCATTTTAACGAGAGGTGATGTAAGCCACAAATTAGAAAAAAGTAACTTATAGCCAAAGTTCATATGTGGTGCCGCCTGTTCAAACAAACCCCTAATTGGACCATTTATTGAAGCATCAAACTGAAAATTATCAATTTTATTTAAAGCCTCAACCATAACAGCAGACGCGTTTTCCGACTTCGGCCATGCACTATGTCCACCAGGAATATTCACCTCCAAATCCAAGGTAGCGAATCCTTTTTCTGCCAAACCTACAATGGCTGCCGGCTTTTTTAACCCAGGCACAATCCCATCCATTACTCCAAATCCTTCATCAGCTATGAACCCAATACTTCTATGGGTTTTCTTTAAATATTGGGCGATTTGCGCTGCACCATCTAGTCCACCTGTTTCTTCATCATGTCCAAAAGCTAAAATGATATCCCTTCGGGGTTTTAACCCCAACTTCATATACATTTCCATCGCCTCCAACAAAGCAATTACCACATTTTTATCATCCAATGCACCTCGTCCCCACAAAGTATCCCCTTGTATCACACCTTTAAAAGGTGGGAACTTCCACTTTGAAACATCAGCAACAGGAACAACATCCATGTGTGCTAAAAACATCGCTGCATTTTGATGTTCCTTACCCGCAATCGTAATTAATAAACTTCCACCATTTATTACCTCAACTGCACTTTTCGAAAAAACAGTTGGATAAGCATTTGCCATCCATTCATGAAATTTTTTCAGTTCTATTAGGTTTTGCTCCCGGTTAACACCCTCATCATCGCCCACTATTTGAAACTGTATAGCCTTAGAAAATCTTTCAAAACCCTTAGCATTTTCATATTTCCACAACTGCTTTTCTAACGTATTATCATCAGAATGGGTAAACAATGTTTTACCCAACATCAACAATAGAATTACAAGTAAAAAAATTACTACAGTTTTGAAAATCTTCTTTGACATCGTTATTTAAATTCGTTTTAAATGGATTACATAATGCCCATTTGAACTAAGAATTTCGCCAAATCTTCGTCATCATGTCCCAATGCAGAATTCACAGAATGAACAGCTCCTGTTTGTAAAATTTGAATGGAATAATCATGGGAAGTTGCACCGCTAGCAATGGCCTTGGCTAAGGCAGCACCATTAGGTAAAAAGAAAACATATTCCATCTCGATGGTTCCATTTCTTGCAGCTTGAGCTTTCTGGAAAGTTCCCACCATCACATTATCTTGCTTGATTTGATTGCCAAATACAAAAACTTGAGCGTTTCTATTTCTTCGCACTTGATCCATAGAACTAGCATTACCACTCACTGTAACCGAAGAATTACTTCCATTATTAATTATCACAGTGGTTGTACCTGGATAATAACCCAATGGACCTCTATATTCAGCAACGAATCTTTGCTCACCCAACGGATTGGGCTTACCATCTGTAAACAAGTTAAAGTTTACGATGTCTTTTACCAAACTCGTTGTTATTGTTTTGGGCGTATAAAGAGCTCTAGCATTGGATTCAACAAAAGTAATATCGTTAAAAAATGTGTTGTCTTGCGCCCCTGGCACCTCACTTCCACTTTTTGAACTCACCCAAAAAACATCCTTCCCATTCAAATCCTTCCCAGTTGCTCTAAGAATATTGCCTAACATTTTGCTTTCAACTATGAAAATACAATAGGGTTTACCCAAATAAAAAATGGTATCATTACTAAGAACACCTATTTTCTTTTCTAAAGATTTGGCGATGGCTTCTTGGTGCTTTTTTAGTTCTTTATCCACCTGTCCAAATGAAGATTGAAACTGAAAAAATGCTAAAAAAAGAATGATAATTACGCTAAATATTCTCATTATTATTCAAATTAATTGAATTTAACCTAATTTATGTTAAACCCTTTAAATTAAATGTGAATAATCAAGAATTCGATTGAAAATCATCGCCTGAAACAAACATTTGAAGTAAATTCGAAAACTATTGTGATTAAGTTGGAAGATTCATATAAGCGGGTTCACGACTATTTAAGGATATCGATTACGGACAATTGCAATTTCCGTTGCACTTACTGTATGCCAGATGAGAGTTATGAGTTTTTGCCACCTTCGCATTTAATGACTCCAGATGAGATCTTTCAGTTAGCCAAAACTTTCGTTGAATTGGGAGTTAAAAAAATTAGGATTACAGGGGGCGAACCTTTGGTAAGAAAGGATTTTCTGGAAATTATGGAAAAGCTGAGTGAATTACCTGTTGAGTTAACACTCACAACCAATGGAGTATTAATAGACAAATACTTAGACGATTTAATTGCCATGGGAGTTAGGTCGATCAACATCAGTTTAGACACATTAAATCCCATTAAATTTCATCAAATCACCAAGAGAAATCAATTTCATAAGGTATTGCAAAATATCCAACTTTGTTTAAAAGCTGGTATATTAACAAAGATCAATGTAGTAGCGGTGAAGGGCGAGGTTGAGAAAGAGATTCATTCATTTATTCACCTAACTGAGATTTATCCTTTGCATGTGCGATTCATTGAATTCATGCCATTTGATGGAAATCATTGGGATTCCCAAAAAGTATTATCTGCTTCTGAAATGATGCAAATTGCGATGGAACATTACGAGGTGGTAAAGTTGAAAGATGAAGTTCATGAGACTGCTAGAAAGTTCCAAGTAAAAGGAAGCAAAGGTAGTTTTGCATTTATTACTACTATGAGTAACCATTTTTGCTTCGAATGCAACAGAATGCGTATTACTGCAGATGGTAAAATGAAGAATTGTTTGTTTGATAAAAATGAATTGGATTTGTTAACACCTTTAAGGAATAATGAACCGATTTTATCAGTAATTCGAGAATCATTGAAAAACAAGAAGCCATTTTTAGGTGGGCAGTTCACCAATGAATTTGAAAAAACAGACGCTCATGCGATTGTGAATCGCAGTATGATTAAAATTGGAGGTTAAATGATTAATTTTCAAGAAGCTATACAATCTATTTATAAGAGATTTAACAAGATTTCTTCTCAAAAGATTGAGGTGGTTAGCTTAAGTGACGCATTATTCCGTGTGGTTTCTGAAGATTTAATCGCTCCCATTGACGTGCCCAATTTTGACAATTCAGCGATGGACGGTTATGCCATTCATTGGGATGAATCCGACACTAGAACTTTTACATTACGGGGTAATATCCAAGCTGGTGATCAGCATTTGCCTGAAATTTCACCAGGTGAAACTTATCGAATATACACAGGAGCACCCATTCCCACTGGATGCAACACAATCATTCAAAAAGAATGGGCAATAGAATCCGATGAAACGATGATTGTTGATGAATCATTTACGATTAAACAAAATCTTCATATTCGTAAATCGGGTAGTCAAACCAAAAAAGGCTCTATTTTTCTCAGAAAAGGTACAACTATTCAACCAGAAACCATTGGTTTGATTGCTTCTTTCGGCATTGCTAAACTCAATGTATATGCAGCACCCAAGATTGGTATAATTAATACGGGAAATGAGATTATTCAACCGGGTGAAAACCTATTAACAGGCCAAATATTCAATTCTAATCAATTTGCTTTAAGTGCATTATGCAAAAGTTTACATCTGGAGGCTGAAGTATTTCCAAGCTGTAAAGATGAACTTGAAATTATACAGAAGACCATTGAAACATCCATACTCACCAACCAGATCACACTTATCACTGGAGGAATTTCGGTTGGCGATTTCGACTTTGTTTCCGTGGCACTAGAAAATTTGGGCATTGAAAAGTTGTTTTATAAGGTTAAGCAGAAGCCAGGAAAACCCATTTTCATTGGTACCAAAAACAACCATTGGATTATAGCCTTACCGGGCAACCCAGCAGCTGTAATATCTTGCTTCCATGTGTATGTAAAAACCATTATTAGGTTAATCAAAGGCATATCTAACGAACCTGATCAACAGAATTTGGATCTTGCATTTCCCCATCATGCTACTATTAAAAATCAAGATGGCTTCAGAAAAAAAGCCGGCCTAACACACTTTCTAAAAGGATATTGTATAAATGGCGAGGTTACGCTATTACATGGACAAGAATCATTCAATTTGTCTGCATTCAATCAAGCTAACTGCTTGGCTATCATAGATGAAGAAACAGAAATTGTAAATTTCGCAGATGTAGTTAAAATTGTACCCTTTCAATAAAGCATGGCAAATTTGATTCTTATTCTTGTATTGGTTGGCATAGCTGCATTTCTTTATGCGTCTGTAGGCCATGGCGGCGCCAGTAGTTATCTCACGATCCTTGGCTTCTCTAGTTTGCTACCACAAGAAATCAAAATCACTACACTAATTTTAAATGTATTAGTGGCAGGAATCGCCATGTTCCAATATTATAAAAACACAGATTATCCTTGGAAATACCTGTTATTATTATCCGTAGGATCCATTCCCATGGCATTCTGTGGTGGCACCATACAATTGGACCCAATTTTATACAAAAAGGCCATTGGAATCATTTTGATTTTCCCCATTCTTCAATTTAGCGGCTTTTTTCAATGGGCGATTCAGAACAAAGAAAGCTCCTGGAATATATCAATTAATCAAAGGATTTTTGTGTTAATTATATTAGGAGCATTTATTGGATTTGTCTCCGGATTAATTGGTATAGGTGGCGGCATTATTTTATCGCCCATTATTCTATACTTTGGCTGGTTAAATGCCAAGGAAACAGCTGGTTTAAGTGCCGGATTTATTGTGTTAAATTCTATTTCTGGATTGGTTGCTCAATACAAAATTATTCCGCAGATTATCCAATTCAACTGGATATATTTACTTTTGGTAGCAGGAATATTTGGATTACTTGGAAGCAAAATGGGAGCTCAAAAGTTCAATAACATCACTTTAAAAAGAATGTTAGCCTTGGTATTATTGATTGCTTCAATCAAACTCATATTAAGTTAAATTATGCGCATATTGATATTTGGAAAGTTGGGCGATATTGTTAAATCTTCTGAACTTATTATCGAAATAGAAAAACCCATGGAACTAGATTCTTTTAAATCTATATTATTTAAAAGGGAGCCTGCATTAATGCAAGAGAAGTTTGCCATTTCTGTAAATCAGAAATTATCAATGGATGACACTATTCTCCATAACAATGATGAAATTGCGCTACTTCCACCATTTTCCGGTGGTTAATTGATGATATCATGAATTTTGATCGATTTAGCAGACAAATCATCTTACCTGAAGTTGGACTATCTGGTCAAGTGCAAATATCGCAAAGCCAAATTACAATAATTGGTGCGGGAGGATTGGGCTGTCCGGCAGCATTTTATTTAGCTGCTGCTGGTATTGGAAGAATTAAAATTATTGATTTTGATTTGATTGAGGCGAGTAATTTAAACAGACAAATTGCATTTGGCGTTGATGATATTGGTAAATTCAAAGCTGAAACACTTGCAAAATTGCTTTCTTTAAAATACAACGATATTCAAATTGAATTTCTCTGCGAAAAGATTAAACCAGAGAACGTTTCTTCAATATTTAAAGGATCAGACTTTGTAATGGATTGTACGGATAATTTTGATGCACGATACCTAATCAACGATTATTGCAGGGAGTATAAGATTCCAAGTATTATTGGTTCTTTATTTCGTTTTGAAGGACAAATTTGCACTTTTAATAGAAGCATAGACAACAACTTTCTTGAAGGCAAATGTTACCGTACAATATTCCCAGAAAAACCAGAAAAAGATGAGGTACCCAACTGCAGTGAGACGGGAATTATTGGAACAATTGCTGGGAATTTGGGCACAGTGATGGCATGGGAATATTTAAAAATGGTGCTAAATATGAAAGAAAAATTAGATTGTAATCTCATTTATGTTGATAGTTTAAATCACAGAACATCTATCATAAATATTTAAACTAATTATTTAATTTAATAATTATAATTCATTGATATTAAATGAAAAACATTTTCGTAAAAGGCCAAATTACATCTGAAAAAATAGCCACTTCTATTGCCAATCATCAAAGCAAAACAAGAATTGGCGGCCATAGCATTTTTCTAGGTCAGGTTAGAGCAGATAAAATTGGTGAAGGCATTGTTGCTGCCATTGATTATACAGCTTATGAGGAGATGGCCTTAGAAAAGGCACACCAGATTCGTGAAGAAATTTTCGCTAAACACCCACTTACTTGTATGCATATATATCACAGTTTAGGCGAGGTAAAAGCGGGTGAAATTTGTTTATTTGTATTCACGTCATCTGAGCACAGAGCGCCCGCCATTGAAGCATGTAACGAATTAGTAAATAGGATAAAAACTGAATTGCCAATTTGGGGAAAAGAGATATTAACAGATGGTGAATATTTTTGGAAGGAAAACAAGTAAATGGTAGACATCACGCAAAAATCGCCCAGCCAAAGAAAAGCCATTGCGCAAGCAATTGTTAGGGTTGGAAGCAAAGCTACAATTGACGCAATTATCAATAAAACCGTACCCAAAGGTGACGTTCTTGAATGTGCTCGTGTTGCGGGATTATTTGCAGCAAAGAGAACAAGTGAGATGATTCCCGACTGTCATCCGTTGCCAATAGAGTTCACAAAAATCGACTATGAAATTCACGAAATGGAGGTAGAAATTTTTGTAGAAATTAAAACGATATACAAAACTGGCGTTGAGGTAGAGGCCATGCATGCAGCTTCGGTTGTTGCCTTAACGATATATGATATGTTAAAGCCGATCGACAAACAGATTTCAATTGAAAAGATAAGTTTAACAGAAAAGCGTGGCGGCAAAAGTGACATTAAAAAGAAGCCACTTCCTGGTTTGAAAGCCAAGGTTGTGGTATGTTCGGATAGCATTAGCAGGGGCGATAAAGAAGATCGGGCTGGAAAGGTGATTCAAGAAAAACTAATTTCATATGGGCTTGACAACATTGGATATACAATTATTGCAGATGAAAAAGCCCAAATTGAACAGGCGATTCAGCAGGCCGTGGAACAGAAAAGCAACTTGTTGATTTTCACTGGAGGCACTGGTTTATCGAACAGAGATGTAACGCCTGAAAGCGTACTGCCGTACATTGATAAACGAATTCCTGGGGTAGAGGAAGCAATTAGAAATTATGGTCAACAGCGCACACCTTATGCCATGTTAAGCAGAAGTGTTGTAGGATTTCATAAGGACATATTGATTTTGACTTTACCTGGATCAACCAATGGCGCCTCTGAATCAATGGATGCTGTATTTCCTGCAATTTTGCATGTTTTCAGCATACACAAAGGCGGAAAACACGATTAAATTATGCATTCATTCATCGATGAATGAATTTAAAATCAATGTTTTTAAGGAGAAAATATTAAATTGCTAGCAAATCACTAGCATGAAAAAACTTCTACTTTCAAGTTCATTACTTTTATCAACAACGTTTATTTCTGCCCAATCTAACTTCTCAGATGATTTCGAAAGTTATACATCGGGCGATTTTGTAGCTCAAAAAAGCAGCAAGTGGGAAACTTGGTCCGGGCCTAATGGTGGAGGCACAGACGATGTTAAGGTTGTAAACAACAAAGCCAAAAGCGGTAATAATTCAATTTATTTCAGTTCAACTGCTGCGAGTGGTGGACCATCTGATTTGGTGCTACCATTTGGCGGGCAATACAATAACGGAAACTTCCGTTTGAACATGAATATGTTCATTGAAACAGGGAAATCAGCCTATTTCAACTTCCAAGAACAAACTACAGTTGGCAAAGGTTATTGCATAGATGTATATTTTGAAACAAACGGTAAAATCACCATCAATAATAACAGAACTGGGTTGTCATTCACATGCAAATACACTCAAAATCAATGGATTAATTTTGAGATTAAAGCATATTTAAATTCGAATAAGTGGGAAGTTCTTTTAGATGGTGTTTCTCAAGGTGAATTTCAAAATGGCAGTTACCAAATTGCTAGCATGGATATTTTCCCATTAAATGGTTCAAGTTATTGGATTGATGACATCGCTTACACATATACACCAGAGTCTGGCCCTTATTCAACTGATGGAGCATTAACCTATATCGATGGTATGATTGGATATTTAGGTGGTGCAAAAGTTTATCCAACATTTGAAATTAGAAATATGGGCAACAATGCCATAACAAGTGCAGATATTAGTGTCACCTATGGCAATTATGTAAAATTGGTTTCTTACACTGGTTTGAATATTGCAAAAGGTGCAACTGCAAATGTTGTGTGGACTGATTTGTTAAGCATTTATCCTACAAAAACAACTTTCACCGCGCAAATTGTAAGTATTAACGGAAATGCTGACGACAATAGCAATGATGATACAAAGTCATTAATTCTTGATCCAATTGTTCCAGCTCAATATAAGTTGGTAATTGGAGAAGAAGCAACAGGAACTTGGTGCAGCTGGTGCCCAAGAGGTGCAGTAGCACTAAGAAACATGGATAAAATGTATCACGGTTATTTTCAAGGCATTGCCGTTCACAACAATGACCCCATGTCAAACAGTTTCTACGATGCTGGCTTAGCTACAATCAGTTCTGGTTATCCTAGTGGTTTAGTAGATCGTGGAAGTGACATTGATCCATCAGTAATGGGTGGAGATTTTATCACGCGTATTACGGTTGCACCGAATGGAAGAATGGAAGCGGCTGCTAAAATTGAAAACAATACGGACTTATTGGTAAGTTTAAAAACCACCATTTTAAATGACATTTCTGGGAACTACAAATTAGCTTGTGTATTGGTAGAAGACAGTGTAACTGGCACTACTGCAGGTTATAACCAAAACAATGCCTATGCTGGAGGCAGCAACGGTACGATGGGAGGATTTGAGTCACTTACCAATCCTGTTCCGGCTTCAAAGATGATATATGATCACGTTGGCAGAGCTATTTCACCTGGATTTAGTGGCATGGCAAATGCTTTTGGAACTACAATGAAATCTGGCGATACTTTCGTGCACAATTTCAAGTTCACCATTGATCCCACTTGGAAGTTAAACAAGTTGCATATTGTAGGATTATTTATCGCCCCAACAGGAAAAATAGATAATGGGTCTGTTGCTAGCTATAATGAAGCTAAAACATTGCCGTATTTAACAGGTCAAACTGTTTTGAACGCAAGTGAAATCACAAAAAATTTGGCTAAAATTTATCCTATCCCAACCCAACAGAACTTAAATATTTCAATGGCTAACCCGAATGACGTATTAGTAAAAATTTACAATTTGCAGGGTCAAGTAGTAATTGAAAAAACACTTTCTGGTAGTTTGAATTACAATATTTCTGTAGAACATTTAAGCAATGGTGTTTACAGTGTTGAATTGGACCAAAATGGAGCAAAGCAAGCACAAACTATCGTAAAGCAATAATATACAGCGAATGCGTGCAATAATCCAACGTGTAAGTCATGCATCCGTTTCAGTAAACGGTTTTTTATTAAACAAAATTGATAAAGGTTATTTAATCCTCTTGGGAATCGAAAATGGCGATACCCAAGAGGATTTATTATGGTTATCAGACAAAATTGCTGGATTGCGCATTTTCAGTGACGATGAAGGCAAAATGAATTTGTCAATTAAGGAAATACATGGTGAAATTTTATTAATCTCACAGTTTACACTGCATGCATTAACCGCCAAAGGAAATAGACCTTCTTTCATAAAAGCTGCCAGACCTGAAATCGCCCTGCCCTTATATAATCACTTTGCTTTACGGTTATTGGAACATCACGGAATCACCACAAAGAAAGGCGAATTTGGTGCAGACATGAATATTGATTTATTGAACCAAGGACCTGTTACAATTTTCATTGACTCTAAAAACCGAGAATAGGTTAATCGAAAACGAGATTATCAATCAATCTCACACCTTCCAAATATCCAGCAAAAACGATAGCCTGATGGGTATTAACGTCAATGGAATTTTCATCTAAAACGTTCATATTCGGCAATTCTATCCAATTAAAATATTCAATTTCAATGCCTGCGTTTGTAAGAATACTTGTAGCAAATCTCAATGCTTCCAAATAATTTTTGCGATGATCTTTCAAAGCCGTCATTGCCTTAAAAATACTTGTTGCAGCAAGCAACCCTCCAGGTGAAAGTCGTTGATTTCTAGAACTTAAAGCCAATCCAAAATCATTGCGTATTGTTTCTACTTGAAAGAATTTCATGTTTGGGAAAAACGCATTAATTAGGCATCTAACAACCATGCATTGTTGTAGATCCTTTTGACCAAAGAAGACCGCTTCAGGATTTACAATTTTAAAGAAACGATAAAGCACTTGAATTACACCATCAAAATGGCCTGGTCTGAAGGAACCTTCAAAAACATTATCTAAACCATTGATATTAAGTTCAATATCTTCAAAGTTATTCGAATATATTTCTTCATATTCTGGAACAAATACCCAATCGGCATTTACAGTGCTAAGCAATGCCAAATCTTGATCAAGTGTTTTGGGATATTTTGCCAAATCTTCAGGGTTGTTAAACTGCCGAGGATTAACAAAAATGCTTACCAATACTGAGTAACCTAAGGATTTTGCTTCTTTCACAAGTTGCAAATGGCCATCATGCAGAGCACCCATTGTAGGAACCATGGCGATATGAAAATCATCCCAATTTCTCAAATGGGTAGTCACTTCTTCAGTTTTGGTTAATACTAACATATCGAAATCGCCCGCAAATAAAGGTTTTTCAAAGGTTTTTCGGTCGAGATTGTTTTAATTTCCGAATTTTTTTGTATAATTTTGTAAACTGTTTCTAACGAAACTACTCCACAAGCCTATGTTTCCAACAAAAAAACGCATTCTATTTGTGAGTTCTGAAATGTCTCCATTTTTAGAGACTTCACCGGTAGCCACCATTGCAAGAATGCTTCCCCAAGCACTTCAAGAGCAAGACAATGAAATTCGCATATTGGTGCCGAGATTTGGGGTAATTAACGAAAGAAGAAATCGTCTTCATGAAGTTGTAAGACTTTCGGGAATTAACATTTCCATCGACGACAATGACAATCCGTTAATTATCAAAGTTGCATCTATTCCACAGACCAAAATGCAAGTGTATTTCTTGGATAATGAGGATTATTTCCATAGAAAAGCAGTATTTAACGACGAAGACGGCAAGTTCTTTGCTGATAATGACGAAAGAACCATCTTCTTTTGTAAAGGAGTTATGGAAACAGTTAAAAAGTTGGGTTGGGCACCTGATATCATTCACTGTCAGGGTTGGATGACAAGTCTAATCCCATTGTATTTAAAGACAATTTACAAAGACGAGCCTGTATTCAAGAATGCTAAGGTTGTTTATAGTGTTTATTGCGATAAAGACGAAATAAACCTTGGAGGTGATTTCGCAAGAAAAGCGAGTCTAAACACTATAGAAGACAATTGCTTAGAGTGTTTTGAAACTGCCAATGTTGACAATATGAACATCGGAGGTGCAAAACATGCAGATGCTGTGGTTACGGGTTGTGAAAAAGCACACAGAGTGGTTGAAGATCATATTTCTGATAAGATAGTTATGAAACACACTGATGACGATGCTGCAACAGCTTACGGCCAATTTTACAAAAAATTATTGGATTAAGCTTTGAAAAACAGATTCTTAGCAGTTGTTTGGATTGGCATTTTTATGTTCTCCATTTCTTCCTGTAAAAGGCAAGATGGCAATGTAATTATTGAAGGTCAGAACCTTGAGAATCTTGGCATTTATAGAACAGACACTTTTACGTTAGAGGCTAGAACAATTAAAGAAGATTCACTACCTGGAAATAATATTTCTTATTTGGTTTTGGGGAGTTTAAATGACCCAGAATTCGGTCCAAGTAGATCATCCATTTATGCCAAAACTAAAATTGTTGAACCGATAAACAACTTCCCAAACAACATTGAACCAGACTCAGCTTTGTTGTTTATCCCAATGGTTGGAAACAATAATTTTTATGGCAACAAAAACACCATTCAAACATTGAAAATCAATCCTTTAAGTGAGAGTTTTGTCAATAAAATATATTACCAAACAAATACACTTAAAACGAATGACAATATTGAAAGCGTTTATAGGGGTCCATTATTTAGAGAAAGTATTGATTCAATTTGCTATCAGAAAACTAAGATTAAACTTCCTAATGGGATTTTAATCAAGCTAAGTAAAGAATTTGCTAGACATCTTCAGCAACTCCCTATTGAGGCATATCAAACAACAGAAGGATTAAATAAATATTTTAAGGGCATCAGTATTACACCAGAATCATCAGACCTTCCTCCCGGTGAAGGAGGTTTAGGTGTATTTGACATCAATAACGAATTTTCGATTGCAGATAGAGCAAAGATTTTGTTATACTACAATGACACTTCAACATTTGTATTTGGTTTCGACGGCAAACTTAACAGTTTAAACCATAGTGATCATGGACCGTTTACCCCAGAAATCATTTCAGAATTAAGCAACCCTAACCCACAGCAGATCACATACATTCAATCCATGAATGGACTGAAAACTTGGATTAGAATTCCCTATTTGACCAATTTGGCGAAAGACGGAAATATCGCTATTAACAAAGCTGAAATTACATTCCATCTAAAGGAAAATAGCTTTAACACCAGTTACTATGCACCACCTCGATTGAATTTATTTCAACCATTAAATGATTCTAATTTCAGAAACTCATTAACTAGAGACGGAGCAACAAGTGGATATGGTGGAATTTTATTTGAAGGTAGTAATTACTATAAGTTTGATATAACAAGGTTTATTCAACACATTCTCACAACACAAGTGAATTTAGGTAAAAACTTTAACAATGGTTTGTTGTTAACTATTCCAACAGACGCACCTGTTACAGGCTCAAGAGCAATAATTGACAATTCAAAAACGAAGCTAATTATCACCTACGTTAAACCGAATTAACCGAAATTCCAGCCGAAATTATTATTATGAGCAATCGAAAGCCCTATCAATTGGTAAGCAGAGAATGGAAGAAAGAGAATACAGAATTTACTGTAAACGGAGTAACCATTGGTAGAGATTTGCTCATGATTGCTGGGCCATGTGCAGTAGAAAACCGGGAACAGATTACCACCATTTCGGAATATTTATCAAAATTAAATGTCAAATTTTTAAGAGGTGGGGCATACAAACCCAGAACCAGTCCTTATTCATTTCAAGGATTAAAAACGGAAGGTTTGCAATTAATGCGTGAAGCAGCAGACAAATTTGGTTTGGGTGTAGTTTCTGAGATTTTAAGTATAGATAAAATTTCAGAGCTTGAAGAATACGCTGATATTTTGCAGGTTGGTACTAGAAATATGCAAAATTATCCGCTATTAAAAGCATTAGGAAAAAGCAAACGACCCATACTTTTAAAAAGGGGGATGAGCAGTACCATTGAGGAGTGGTTACTAGCCGCTGAATACATAGTTAGTAGTGGAAATGAAAAAGTTATCTTGTGTGAAAGAGGTATTAGAACATTTGAGAATGCTACCAGAAATACACTCGATATTGCCGCAATTCCATTGGTGAAATCATTAAGTCATTTGCCAATCATTCTTGATCCTAGCCAAGGAACAGGCATTCGTGATTTGGTGGCACCGGTTTCTTCAGCAGCAATTGCAGCTGGAGCAGATGGTCTAATCATCGAAGTACATAATCAACCCAATGAAGCACTAAGCGATGGTGATCAAAGTCTTTATTTAGACCAACTAAAAGATTTACTACCTACATTAAAACAAATTGCACACATCAGAGAAAAAAGGTTTGATTTTGAATCAAACGCTTATCAATATTCTACACAATAAAGCAATTCTCACTTACTGCGCCTTTATTTCAGATTTTTTGAATAAGTAATAAATAGGCCAGCCCAACAAAACTATCGCCATTCCATAAATTGCCACTTTGAATTGGCTAATTAATATTCCAATGGCAACTGCAGAAGCCAGAATTACGTATATAATTGTTAGATACGGATAACCCCAAACTTTGTAAGGTCTTTCTGTTTTAGGTTCCCTATTGCGCAAAATGAACACACCAAAAACGGTAATGATATAAAACATCAATGAGGCGAATGTGCAATACTTTAGTAAATCACCATACGTTCCAGACATACACAATACACTAGCCCAAGTAGCTTGCATCCACAAAGCATTTCCAGGCACACCTCGATTATTCAATGTAGAAGCCTTGGTAAAGAACAAGCCTTGATCGGCCATTGCCTTGTATAATCTACTTCCGGCCAAAATCAATCCATTATTACAACCGAAAGTACTAATTACAATCAATGCAGCCATTAATAAAACTGCTAGATTGCTAGTTCCTACTTCATTTCCTAAAAATCCATGTAATAAATTCCTCGCCGCTGAAACACCAACATGTTCATCCACCGCAATGGTATTGATTGGAAGTATTACAAAATATGCCAAATTGGCTAAACAATAAACTACTGTAACAATTGCAGTTCCCCATAACAATGCTTTAGGGATTGTTTTTTCAGGTTTATCAATTTCCGCAGACATGAAAGTAATTCCTTGCCAAGCATCAGATGAAAACAAGCTACCTACCATTGCAGCTGAGAATGCTAAAAACAATGCAGATCCAGAAATACTCGTCCACGAAATATTAGAATTTGCATCCATCTTAGCTGATAATGCACCAGAAAATTGATGAATATTATCTGCCAGATAAACAGAGTTACTTAGGATCATTACCGAAATAACAGCGCCCAAAATCAAACCTCCCAAAGCCAACAATTTAGCCAAAGTAAATATTCTCTGAATCCACTTACTTTCTTGCACACCCCTAGCATTTATTGAAGATAAAACTAAGACAGACAATATTGCCACGAATTGAACATAAGACACTGAACAATGTGGAATTCCTAATAAATCAGTAAAAAGATATTTGCCTTCACCCAAAGATGGAATCAACACCCCCAAATGTTTCGCGAAGGCCATGGCTACTGCTGCTATTACACCTGTTTGAATAACAGAAAAAACTGACCAACCATAGATAAATCCCATTTTTCTACCATAAATCCTGGTTACAAAATTATATTGACCACCTGCTAGAGGCATCATGGCAGCTAATTCACCAAAATTTAACGCTGCGAGTAATGTCATAATTCCACCTAAAATCCAAGCAAACATTACCCAGTACACATTACCAAGGCTCAATGTCATTTCATTGGTTACCAGAAATATACCACTACCTATCATGCTTCCAGAAACCAACAATATGGAATCAAAAAGACTTAATTTATTACTTTTCATTAGCGTTTTAAATAAAGGGATTGGCAATATCTATCTTTTTGTTTGAATAACAAAAAGGCAACAAATTGTTAAACAAAAAAGGCCTCTAAGAATATAGAGGCCTTTCAAAGTTGTTATAGTAGATCAATCTTTCTTATGAAGATGGGAGTTCTTTCTGCTGTATGCAAAATAAATAATCAAACCTATAACCATCCAAGCGAGAGCAGCTTTTAATGTAAAGGCGTCTAATGCAACAATCATCAAAGAACAAACAACAACTCCCAAAATTGGAACTAATGGCACCAATGGTGTTCTAAAAGGCCTAGGCAAATCGGGATTACTTTTTCTCATTATTAAAATACCCAAACTTACTAAAACGAAAGCGAACAAGGTTCCAAAAGAAGTTAAGTCACCCGCAATACTACCTGGTACAAAAGCGGAGAAAGCACCAACAAACACAAATAGAATCCAGTTAGCTTTGAAAGGTGTTTGATACTTAGGGTGTAGTTCACCGAAAGCTTTTGGTATCAATCCATCTTGGCTCATTGAATAAAACACACGGCTCTGTCCCATTAACATAACAAGAATAACTGAAGAGAAACCAGCTAAAATAGCCAAGGTAACTCCAGTACCTAACCACTCATAGCCACTCATATACGTTTTAATTACGTATGAAACTGAAGCTTCTTTACCGGCGGTGGCAAACTCACTATGGTGAGCTACACCTGTTAATACGTGACCAAATAAGATATAGAGCAATGTACAAATCGCTAGAGAACCTAAGATACCAATTGGCATATCACGCTTAGGATTTTTAGCTTCTTGTGCAGTTGTACTCACCGCGTCAAAGCCGATAAAAGCAAAAAATACAATGGCAGCACCACCAAGTACACCACCCCAACCCCATTTGAAGAATCCTTCGTGACCAATTGTTCCTTCCGGAATTAAATAAGGCGTATGATTTTCGGGCTTAATAAAGTTCCAACCTACAGCGATAAAAACAAGTACGATGGCCACCTTAATAAATACAATAATAGCATTCACAGTTGCTGATTCTTTGGTACCTCTAATTAAAAGTAAGGTTAGAGCCAACAAAATAATTAATGCTGGGGCATTGATAATGCCAGAGGTAACTGATACTGAAGAAACCATATTGGCATAATGATCAGCCAAATATTTGTACTGATCAGCACTTAAAATACCTTTTTCAATTCCTTTCCAATCACCAGGAAGTGATTGAATTTGGGTAATCACATCAGCGGAAACGCTATATAATTTCTCAAATGGCGAATGGCACCACTGGTAAGGGATTGCTCCACCCAGCAAGTTATTTAAATATTCGCTCCAAGCAATTGAAACTGTTGCCGCACCCAGTGCATATTCCATTACCAATGACCAACCAATTACCCATGCAACCAATTCTCCCATAGTAACAAAGGAATAAGCATAGGCGCTACCTGAAATGGGGATCATCGCAGCAAATTCTGCATAACACAAACCTGCAAAAGCGCAACCTATGGCAGCAACGATAAATGATAATGTTACACCTGAACCTGCAGCCTCTGTGGCTGCGGCAGCTGTTCTTACAAACAGTCCGGCACCGATAATCGCACCGATTCCTAAAGCTATTAAACTTCCAGCACCCAATGTGCGTTTTAAGTTACTTCCTTGGGCCTGAAGCAATAAATCGTCTAATGATTTTTTTCTAAATAATGACATACAATTTGATATGTAAAAAGCAAATATAATTGGTTAGGCTATAACACCCAATTTTTTACCAACTTTGGTGAAAGCAGCAACAGCTTTATCGATATGATCGAATTCATGAGCGGCACTCAATTGAACCCGAATTCTAGCTTGATCTTTAGGAACTACTGGATAGAAGAAACCAATTACATAAATACCTTCTTTAAGCAATTCATCCGCCATATCTTGGCTTAATTTGGCATCATAAAGCATAACTGGAACAATCGCACTATCGCCATCTTTGATATCGAATCCGGCTGCTTTAATTCCTGCTTTAAATCGCTTTACATTAGATTCAAGCTTATCGCGCAACGCGGTTGTTTCACTCAACATATTGAATACTTCCAAGGAAGCACCAACAATACTCGGAGCCAGTGAATTACTGAATAAATATGGCCTACTGCGTTGTCTAAGCAATTCAATAATTTCTTTTCTACCGGTTGTATATCCACCCATAGCACCACCCAAAGCTTTACCCAAAGTTCCAGTAATGATATCCACTCTGCCCATTACATTGCAATATTCAGGTGTACCTCTTCCAGTTGCTCCAATAAAACCTGCTGCGTGGCATTCATCCGTCATCACCATGGCATCATATTTTTCGGCTAAATCACAAATTTTGTCCAGTTGCGCCACATAACCATCCATAGAGAAAACACCATCAGTCACAATCAACTTGAATCGAGTACCAGCCTCATTGGCTGCGATCAATTGCTTCTCCAAATCTTCCATGTTATTGTTTTCGTAGCGATATCTATTGGCTTTACACAAACGAACACCGTCAATAATAGAAGCATGGTTCAAACTATCAGAAATAATAGCATCTTGATCGCCCAATAATGGTTCAAAAACACCACCATTGGCATCAAATGCAGCAGCATATAAAATGGTATCTTCCGTACCATAGAATTCAGCTATTTTTTGCTCCAATTCTTTATGTATATCTTGAGTGCCGCAAATAAATCTAACACTACTCATTCCATATCCATGAGAGTCAATGGCTCTTTTAGCAGCTTCAACTACCCTCGGATGACTGCTTAATCCCAAATAATTATTTGCACAGAAATTAATAACTTCACTTCCATCGTTCAATTGAATTACAGCATCTTGTGGCGATACAATAATTCTTTCTTTTTTAAACAAACCAGCTTCATCAATGGATTTCAACTCATTTTGCAAATGGGATTTAATGGCTCCGTACATATTAAATTAAATTTGATTTAAGCAAATTTATGCCTTCTAACTGATTATTCTGAGTGAAATAGCCTCTAAATTCTATTTTCTAATCAGTTATTGATGGGTATTTTAAATAAAAGTAAGAATCTCTTCTAGAATCTTTCTATCGTTCGATAATCGAGGAACTTTGTTTTGTCCTCCAAGTTTCCCTTTGCTACCCAACCATTTTTCAAAGGTACCTTCAGGAACAGCACGTACTTTTGGCAATTTCATCATCAAATCACCCACACGTTTACCTGCATAATCGGAGTTTACCTTTTTTAATTCCTCATCTAATAACTTGGTAAATTGCTCTAAATCTGTTGGCGGAGTAACAAATTCAATCAACCATTCATGACCTGGATCAGCTTCAGACATATACACTGGTGCAGCTGTATAATCCCGAACCACTGAATTCGTAATTTTTGCTGCATGCGCCACACCTCTTTCAGCATTTTCAATTACCAATTCTTCGCCAAAAATATTGATAAACAACTTCATCCTACCCGTAATCAGGAATTTATAGGGCGATATTGAAGTAAACTGGATGGTATCGCCAATTATATATCGCCATAATCCACCTAAAGTGCTAATCACAACTACGTAATTAATTCCAGTTTTCACCTGACTTAACTGCACCGTGTTTCCAGGTCCTTCATTATGAGGATAAAATTCAAAAAACACACCCGAATGAGTAATCAATGCCAAATCGGATTTATCTGGTTCTGCCTGTACACCAAAAAAGCCTTCACTAGCATTATAGGTTTCAATATAATGCATATGATTACCAGGTAACAACTCCTTAAATTGTTGTCTGTATGGCATAAAATTCACTCCACCGTGAATAAATAATTCCAGATTTGGCCAAATTTCATGAATATTGGATTTACCTGTAATCTCTAATATTCTTTTAAACAAGACCAATGTCCAAGTTGGAACCCCACTAATACTCGTTACATTTTCCTTGATGGTTGCATGGGCGATGGCATCAACTTTTTCCTCCCAATTTGTCATCATAGCGATTTCTTTATCGGGAGTACTTTTCCAGTTAGCCCAAGAAGGCAAGTGGTTCATTAGTACTGCACTTAAATCACCTACTAAAGCTTCTGGATTTTGATCAAACAATTGTTGTGTTCCTGCAATTAAAACACCTTTTCCTTCAAACACTCTATTGTTGGGGTAAAACCTAGCCAATTGCGTTAATACATCTCTACTTCCAGCATAATGATTGTGTTCCATGCTTTCATAACTCAAAGGGATAAATTTCGCAACGTTGGAAGTAGTTCCGCTACTTTTAGCAAACCAAGTAATATCGCCTGGCCAAAGCACACCCTGTTCACCCATCATGTTGCGAGAAATCCAAGGTTGAAGATCTTCATAAGTTGAAACAGGAACAATCTTCTTAAAATTCTCGTAATGATCAGACGGCTTAACCCCTAAATATTTACCATATTCAGTTTGAGATAACTTTACAATCAAATCTTGGAACAGTTCCTCCTGTCTCTCTACCGCATGAATCAGATTTTCCTGAAATTCTTCAGAACGCTGTTTAAAATACCAATTGATTACTGGACCCAACATGTTTGCTCAAATTTGCAAAAATCTTTTGATAAATCGTAGGTTTGATTGGTGGGCCAATTATTTTTAGACTCCAGTTAATGAGGAATCATCAATTTTACCATCTCTTAATCGGATGATTTTTTTTGCATTTTGAGCAATATCTTCTTCGTGGGTAACCAAAACTATGGTATTACCTTGTTCATGAATTTCTCTAAATAAATCCATAATTTCATGAGAGGTTTTGGTATCCAAATTACCCGTTGGCTCGTCTGCCAACAATAAACTCGGGTTATTAATCAACGCTCTTGCCACAGCAACCCTTTGTCTCTGTCCGCCAGACAATTCATTTGGCTTATGATGCATTCGATCTTTTAAACCCACTTTTTCCAACACATTTGCAGCGCGTTCCATTCTTTCATTTGCACTAACACCTGCATAAACTAAGGGTAAAGCTACATTTTCTTGCGCCGTTAATCGCCCTAAAAGATTAAAAGTTTGGAATACGAATCCAATTTCATCATTTCGCACTTTGCTTAATTCAGCATCAGACATGGCACTTACTTGTTTGTTATTTAACAAATAAATTCCACTACTAGGCGTATCCAAGCAGCCAATAATATTCATGAGTGTACTTTTTCCAGAGCCACTTGGACCCATCAAAGCAACATATTCTTTTTTAAAAATCTGAAGATTAACTTCTTTTAAAGCATGCACAATCTGCTGGCCCAAAACATATGTTTTGGTTATCGCCCGTAGGTCAATTAGTGCATTATTCTTGTCCATCTATTACTTTTGGAACTCGGAAAAAATCGCTATCTCGTTTGGGAGCATTTTTCAGTGCTTCTTCTTTTGTTATGTCATGACTTACCGAATCTGCGCGCAAATTTGTATGCTCGTTACCCAAATAAATTAGGGGTTCTACACCATTAGTATCTACTTCTTGTAATTTCTCGCACATGTCTAAAATCTTTTCTAAATCCTGCTGCATTTTGACAAGATCATCTCCTTCGAATTGCAGCTTCGATAGTTGCGCCAATTCTTTCACTCTTTGTTCGGTTACTCTCATATAACGTTGTGCTTTTTCAAATGTAAAGATATAACATCATAAACCATTTGTTGCAACTGCGGTATATCATCAATCGACATACCTTTAGTTTCAATCGGTTTATGCACATGCATTCGCATTAATCCGGGCGATCCAACAAAATTATCGCTATCAAATCGGTTCAAATTATCAATTAAACTAACAGGTACAATGGGTACTTGTTTTTCCACCGCAATTCTAAACGCCCCTGGCTTAAATGGGAACTTAATTTGGGGTCTATTATCAGGTATTCTACCTTCGGGAAATATGATCAAATTTGCACCCAGTTTATCCATTTGAGACGCTGCATCCAAGAAGGCTTTATGTGAGTTTTTAATACTTTCTCTTTTAACTGGTATATCTAACGATTTAAACCATATATTAAAAAGTGGAACTTTTGTGAGTTCCATTTTGCCCATAAAAAAGTTAAAACCTGGAAGATATGTTCCGCAAACAACAATATCCAAATAAGACATATGATTTGGACAAAAGACCATTTGTTTATGTGTGTTTAATGGTTCATCATAAGTAACAACGGGTATCAAAAATCCAGTGATTGATGCGAGCCTACCCCACAATTTGCGAAATTGATGAGCTGTTTTATAAAAAGAAGGTGTAGAAAGTAGAAGCAGAAATACTGGATATAGAAGCAAAAACCAAATTACAAACCAAAGTCCTGCCCATGTTAACCAAATTCTACTTATCCATTTCATGAAGCTCGATAATTACGTACAAATACAAGCAAAGCGATAATCATACCCACACTTAAACACATTTCCATCTGGTTTAATGAGAAGGTTTGAATTGAGAAATTTTCTTCAAATTGGGAAATTCTTTTTTGTACTTCTGCAGGTTTCTGGTTGATAGCAATAGAAGAATCTTGTCCAATATTTTTCTCAATCGCCGAATATTGAAGTGATCTAAATTCTTTCATAATAACCGGTTCATTTTTATAAATATGTTGGAACGCAGCGATATTACATAAGGCAACTACGGTAGACATAATCATAGAGCCAAACAAGGCTTTACCCATATTAATCGGCTTATCTGTTTTCATCTTCATCAAAGACTTTATAAAGAGATAAACACCGAAGGCGGGAATTATAATATTGAAGATTACTGGCAAGGAAGAGATAAAGCTTCTTGATTTATACAAACCATTTTGGTATTGTACTAATAACATGGCTGCGCTCAGGGAGCCGAATGCTAATCCGTAGATGATTGATTTTTTAAACACGTTTACAAAAATAAAAAAGAGGTTATCAAATTAAGACAACCTCCAAATTTTTAACAGGTAAGAACCAGATTTATTCCTCCTCGGAACGCTGGTACTCGTCGAAGTTGTATTCAGGTAATAAATTGATTTTCACATGTCCGATGGTTTCATTCAACGCATCTGTGAACTTGTTAAAATCTTCTTTGTAAAGATGGATTTTTGTTTTGATAAAATTTCCATCATCGTACTTGCTTCTTTTACTTTCGGTAATAGTAACGTAGTAATCATTGTTACGAGTAGCTTTTACGTCGAAGAAATAAGTACGTTTCCCTGCACGTATCCTCTTGGAGAAGATCTCTTCCTGTGACTGACTGTTGTAGTTATCTTCCTGCATAAGACAATTGGTTTTCCTGCAAAATCTACGGCAAATATGCAAAAAATTAAATCAGAATAGCATAATTACGTTTGAGATTTTTTTGAAATTGCACAAACAATTGATTTTCAACAACTTACAAATCAAAAAAATTTTAGGATTTTTTCTTTAATCAAGAAATTGATTATTTACTCACTATTCCAACGATTGGCTTTCTTGCAGATATCGATAATATTCATTTCGCTCAATTAATTGATTATGAGTTCCTTTGTCTATTATTTTACCATGATCTAAAACAAGAATTTCATCAGCCAATTGTAAAGGTGCCAAACGATGTGAAATAATTATCACTGTTTTTCCTTGAAGCTTAGATTTTAAACTATTTATAATTTTTCTCTCTGTTTCGGCATCAACTGCACTCAAACAGTCATCTAAAATCAACAATTCAAAATCTTTTATTAAAGCACGGGCGATACTCAATCGTTGCTTTTGTCCTCCAGACAATGACACACCTCTTTCGCCGATAATTGTCTCTAAACCTAGTGTAAACTGTGCAATATCTTTATCCAATGCTGCAATTCGAATTGCATTATTAAGTAGTTCATCATCAGCTTGAGGATTTTCAAGACCAAATAATATATTTTCCTTTAGAGTATCAGAAAACAAGAAAACATCTTGGGGAACATAAGCGATGGATCTTCTCAATGAATCAATTTTGATCTGATTTATATCAATACCATCAAAAGAAATCATATTTTTTTGGGAATAATATTGAGCTGCGATAAGTTGAGCGAGAGTGGATTTCCCGCTTCCGGTACGGCCGGTAATACCAATAATTTTACCTTTTTCAATTGAATAATTAACATTTTCGATTGAAGGGTAGGTTTTACCCTCATATGTAAAACTCAAATCATGCAGATCAATTCTTGCGTTTAGATAAAATTCTTGCGTTTGATTTTGAGAAGATGAATGGTCTTCAATTTGAATGAACTCATTTATTCTTTTCTGACTTGCTGCTGCTTTTTGAACAAGAGCTGTAGTCCAACCCAAACTAGCCACAGGCCAAATCATCATATTTAAATAAATCACAAATTCGGCGAGGTTGCCGGCAGTAAAGGATCCTTTTTCAACCTCCTTACCTCCTAAATACATTACCAAGAGAGTAGAGAAACCCATTAGTAATAACATTAAAGGGAAAAACAAGGCATTGATTTTCGCTAGGTTCATACTTCTATCGCGATATTCTTTTCCTTCTTTTCTAAATTTCTCAATAAACTGTTCTTCCACTCCAAACGATTTGATAATTCTAATTCCGGCAAAAGTTTCTTGAGCACTAGCGGTTAAAATAGAAAGTTGTTCTTGAATGATTTTATTACCAACATTCATTTTTGTACTCACATAATAAATTGAGATACTCAAAAATGGCAGAGGAATTAACACCCAAGCTGTAAGATGGGCATTAACTTGCACCATTTGATAAATAACAACAGCAAAGGTGGTAAGCATGTTGGCGAAATACATAATGGCTGGACCAATATACATTCTTACATTGCTCACATCTTCACTCATTCTATTTAGCAAATCGCCTGTCATATGCTTCCTATAGAATGATTCACCAAGTTGCTGATATTTATCAAAGAGGAGGTTTTTCAAATCGTATTCCACTTTTCTTGAAACTACCACCAAAGTCTGGCGCATATAATACATAAATACGCCGCGCAAGAGCGAAACAATTAAAATGGCAAGGCCAAAGAATGCGGCAGCCACAAAAACACTAGTCAGCAGAGATTGGTCCAAATTGCCACTAATCCAATAGGAAGTAAAAAGTGCTTCATCTAAACCAATTCTTACTAAAGTAGGAACAGATGCTGAGAATACGTTTGTAGCTAAAACACATAGCAGCCCAACTGTCATTAGCAGCCAATATTTTTTCAAATAAGAATTGAGGAAGAAGAGTTCTTTCATGATAAGCAATTGCAAAGTTAGCCTCATGCGTTATGATTGCATCATGAAAAAAGACAATTTTACAAAAACCTTTTTTCTTCAAGTTGGTTAAATTGTTGGGGTAGATTTAAGTTTTCATAGCCAACGGGGCCTGGGCTAACGCCTTGGCTCTGTTGTTTTAAAGACATTTTTTTAAAACTTTTATTAAAACTATCCACATTTTATAAGAATTATATTATCTTTGCATCCCATTTGAGAGAACCATGCATTTGACCGCTGACAGAAAGAAGGAAATTTTCAAAGCATTTGGTGGCAACGAAGCCAACACTGGTAGTACCGAAGCCCAAATCGCTATGTTCACTGAAAGAATTAACTTTATCAGTGACCATTTAAAAACCCAGCGCAAAGACAAGAGCGCAGAATTGTCTTTGATTAAGTTGGTAGGTAAGCGTAGAAGCTTGTTGAATTATCTTGCTAAGAAAGAT
>JAGKXC010000179.1 GCA_021151535.1 Sphingobacteriia bacterium
ACCATGCCTTTGCCCCCAAATAAGAAACAAAAGTCTAAGTAAAACTCCCATGACAACCAAACCCACTTCCGTTGAAGAATACATCAACAGCCTTGCCCCTGATAGAAAAGACGCCGTAGAAAAATTGCGTGCCGCCTTTAAAAACAACCTTCCCGCCGGTTTTCATGAATGCCTTAACTATGGTATGATTGGCTTCGTTGTTCCCCATTCCATCTACCCCAATGGCTACCACTGCGATCCCAAACTTCCCCTGCCATTTATCGCCATTGCTTCACAAAAAGCACACATCTCCATCCACCACATGGGAATGTATATGGCTGCCCCAGAATCAAGTAACCCACTATATGATTGGTTTTTGCAAGAATGGCCTAACTACAGCAGCAAAAAGCTCGATATGGGCAAAGCATGCATCCGATTCAAAAAACCAGATGACATTCCCTTCGAACTTATCGAAAAACTAGCAACCAAAATGTCGCCCGAAAAATGGATCGAAATCTATGAAAGCGTATTAAAACGTTAAAAATAAAGCCCCTTTTTCAGCTCCTTTCACAAGCCGTGCGTGATTGGCCGCCTCAATACCCATGGAAATCCAAGTTCTCGTATCCATCGGATTGATGATCGCATCCACCCACAATCGCGCAGCAGCGTAATACGTAGTTGTTTGCTTTTCATAGCGCTGGGTAATCTTATCCAACAATTCCTTCTCAGCCTCAGGTGTAATTTCCAAACCCTTAGATTTCAAACTCGCTTTCTCAATCTGCAACAACGTCTTAGCGGCCTGCTCTCCACCCATCACAGCAATTTTTGCCCCAGGCCAAGCCACAATTAATCGTGGATCATACGCCTTACCACACATCGCATAATTACCCGCCCCATAACTATTTCCCATGATGATCGTAAACTTAGGCACGGTACTATTACTCTGCGCCATCACCATTTTCGCCCCATCCTTAATAATTCCGCCATGCTCCGATCTGCTTCCAACCATAAATCCGGTTACATCTTGCAAGAAAACCAATGGAATTTTCTTCTGATTGCAATTCATGATAAAACGAGCCGCTTTATCCGCACTATCGCTATAAATTACACCGCCAAATTGCATCTCGCCCTTCTTACTTTTCACCAATTCACGGTTATTGGCAACAATACCAACAGCCCATCCATCAATTCGCGCATAGCCGCAAATAATGGTTTTGCCATAGCCTTCCTTATATTGCTCAAATTCGCTGTTATCAACCAATCGCTCAATCACTTCAATTGTTTTATACGGCTTTGCCTTATCCGCCGGTAATACACCCCAAATTTCCTCCATTTTCTTCACGGGCGATTTCGCGGTAATCCTATCAAACCCAGCCTTCTCATAATCTCCCAACTTGTTCATTATGAATTTAATCCTATCCAAACAAGCCTGATCATTGGGAAATTTATCATCAATCACACCTGAAATTTCAGTTTGCGTTAACGCACCACCCAATGTTTCATTATCAATATCTTCTCCAATCGCCGCCTTTACCAAATAACTTCCGGCCAAAAATATACTGCCATTGCCCTCTACAATCAACGCTTCGTCACTCATAATTGGCAAATAAGCACCACCGGCAACACAACTCCCCATCACTGCCGCTATTTGGGTAATTCCCATTGCACTCATATGTGCATTATTCCTAAACATTCTTCCAAAATGCTCCTTATCGGGAAATATCTCATCCTGCATAGGCAAATACACCCCTGCACTATCAACCAAATAAATAATCGGCAACCGATTTTCCATCGCAATTTCTTGCGCCCTTAAATTCTTTTTACCCGTAATTGGAAACCAAGCTCCCGCCTTAACCGTTGCATCGTTGGCAACAATTACACACTGTCTTCCTTGAACATAACCTATCCCTGCAACCACACCACCTGCCACACATCCCCCCTGATCGTCATACATCTCGTACCCCGCAAACGCACCAATCTCTATCCAACTACTCCCATCATCTCTTAGGTAATCAATTCGCTCGCGGGCCAACAATTTACCCTTTTCCTTCTGTTTGGCAGCCGATTTCTCCCCTCCACCCTTATAAATTTTTTCTAGGCGCGACTTAACCAAATCCCACTCCTGCTTGTTCAAATCCTCGTTCTTATTGAATTGAATATCCATACACTGTTTGCACAAAATTACAAAAGTTATTAACATTCAGAAAAATAAACTACCTTTGCACTACCGAATTCTTTTAGAGCGGGTTTCTAGCGACGTTCAAGGTAACGTCTTTATAATGCGGATACAGAGCTCAGAAGTGTTTCGCTTATTTATTTAAAATGTTAAAATTCAACGAATTGGGGCTAATCAGTCCCCTGTTGGCCGCTGTTGAAAAACAGGGCTACGAAACACCCACGCCTATTCAACAACAGGCTATTCCACAAATTCTTCAAAAGAAAGAT
>JAGKXC010000180.1 GCA_021151535.1 Sphingobacteriia bacterium
ATCCCTGTAAATGCTTCTGAGTTGAGCAATGGTATGTACTTCGTACGTATCCAAAGCGGAGACAAAGTAGTTACCAAGAAATTGAATATCAGCAAGTAATATTCATTGGGTCCAAGAGGGTTGTAAAATTGCATCCCTTACTACGGATTCCATAACAAGAAGGGCTACCCACTGGGTAGCCCTTCTTGTTTAAATTAAATGGTGATTAGCGCGTGCTTTGTGATTGCCTCATTAGTGTGAGTGTTCCGGGGTAAGACAGACAGGTAAATTCAAACCAAGTAAAAGAAGTAAGGGTTGTTGGTTCAACGGGCAAAAAGCTAAATGAGCAAATTTAGCATACAGTTAATAGTTAGTAGTAAAATGATGAAAAGAGTATAGCGCTAATTAATTAGTCTTCTGCAGATTCAGACTTCTCTGTGCTCAGTACTTTGATTTTGTAGTGGGTGATTTTGCGATGCTCATCCAAATCAATAGTAACTTCTTGATTGGCATATTGTTTTACCGTTTTTGCCAAGTTCTTTTTATCTGCGTTTTTGCCTTTTTTACTTGTAGATTCAGTAGCTGTAGGATTGCTATTTTCTATTTTCACAGTACGGTATGAATCAACAATAAAAGTAAGATGCAAAACACCGGCATCCATTTTCTGAACCACCAATGAAGAGTCGTCAAATTCAATATGCTCTTCTACAACATTGTCTTTACCAGATTCGAATAACTTTTTCAAATCAGCTTTATCGATGTTGGATTCATTCACAAATCGCTGCGTAACTGGATTGAAGTATTTTAACAATTCACCATAAGCCTGACTTTCGTACAAATCATAGAAAGTTTTCATGTAAGCGAGAATTTCCAGTTTCTCTTCTGGTGTAATTAGGATTTTCAGCATTTGTCTTGCTGATGGCAAAAAATTTCCTTCTGGATTATTGGTGATGTAACTTTCTAACGCGTCTTTGCTGCCTATTCTGGCTGCTGTATTGAACTCAATAGAATCTAACATGTATTTGGCTTCTTCAATATGCATACCTCCTCTATCGCCCATTTTTAGAATGTAAGATTCTACATTGGAATGGGTGGGGTAGTGCAGGGCTTGAATCCACAAATCGTCATCATTGCCGGCCAATTCTTTCAATCTTTTTCTAGCCTGACTAGCATAAGTTCCTTGTGGGAAAGAAGATAAAAATGATTGGTATTCGGCGATATTATCTTTGGTTTTGGTTTCAATCCAACGTTGATTTTCGTTGTTATAGTTATAAAACCAAAAAGATGCGTAGGCAATTAAGCCAATGGAAGTCATTGTAATACTTGTTCTCAACCATTTTTTTGCGGTTTTTTTACCAGCCGTTTTGTTGGTGATTTGGGCGATGATATCTGCCGCTTCAAATGATTTGGGTTCTTCTAAATTGGCTTCAGCTTTTTGCGCTTCTAACAGCGCATCTTGCAGATTATTTACCGTTAAGTAATGCTTGGCTTTCGCAAGATATTTTTCACCCAAAGCCAATTTGATTTTCTTTGCCAAATCAATAGCTTCTGGAGAAGGAGATAAATCAAGTGATTTACGAACTTTTACATTCGCATCGTAGATTTCACCCAGTTCAAATGCCGTTTTGGCTTTGATGAATAGGTCTTGGGCTTGTAAATGTTTATCCGCTTCAGCAGTCATAGTATTACTGCATAAAGGTAATGAAATTATTGAGTAGAGGGAAACTATTCCCTTTTGGGTAAAAATTAATTCGATGGATGCCCTGCATCATACCACTTTTTGAATTTGTCTAATTCAGCTTGTGATAATCCAGAAGGAGGCATGGTTTTCTTTGTATAAACCTCGTTGTAAATATGCTCAATGTGCTCTTGGATTGATTGGTCATTTGTTGGGTCATACAACCAACTTCCGGCATTATAGGCTCCATTGGCATGGCAAGATGCGCAATAGTTTTCAAACCAAGGCTTCATGGTTGCATTGGTAAAAGCCGTAGGACTGTTGGATTTGCAGCTATAAACAATTGTCATTAAGCTGACACCAGCGAACAATAACAAAGAGATTTTTAATTTTTTCATGGG
>JAGKXC010000181.1 GCA_021151535.1 Sphingobacteriia bacterium
TAATAATTATCACCATATTTAACATTAAATTTTAAATCCATAGAAATTGTTGAGTCTGGATTTAATAAAACCACTTTAAATGGTTGCTTTTTGGAATATATCGAGCCTACTTTCACCCTACCATCTGCAAAAAATGCAACTTGAGCATTTACTTTTTTTATTGCTCTTCTTATAACAGAAACTCCTTTAAGAACTTCAATTTCATCCTCAATATTAGTATTTTCTTTTCCGTTAATAGCTTTCTTTAATAAATCTTCAGATGTTTCTTCAGATGCATTATTTAATAAAATTCCCGCATCAACTTTATACATGGGTGTTTGATATCGTAAGAAAAATTTTCCCGCTAATAATCCGATTAAAATAAATGTTAAAAAGACAGGCCAATAGGGAATATAATCTCTTAAAATTGTTTCTCTAATATTAACCTCAAATTCATTTTGAGGAGATTCAAATTCTTTATTGAAATTATTCATTAATGCTTATTTTAAACTATTGATTAATAAAAGTAATACAGTTAAAGTACTTGAAATCGTAGCTACATAACTTATCAACTGCATGTTGGTTTCCAAGAACTTTCGATTATTAGGCTCCAGATACACAATATCATTTGGTTGGAGGTAAAACACAGGGCTTTGAAAAATGGAGGCATCATTTAGATTTACTGAAAACACTTGTCTTACACTATCAATCTGTCGAATTACTTTAATATTATTTCTCTTATCCATCCAGTTTACACCACCTACCATACCCAAAAATTGTAAAATATTGGTTTTGTTGTTGGCAATTACCATAGTCGTGGCCTTATCAGCAGTCAAATATGTTACCCTAAAATTTAATATCCTCACTGTTGCAATGGGTTCCTTCAAATAGGGCAATAACCAAACTTGCATAGAATCCCGCAATCTTTGCTGGGTATATCCTAACACATTCACTTGCCCCAATTTGGGAAAATCAATTTCGCCTTTTTCATTCACTAAATATCCGAACATGGACGCGCCTTGTCCATTATTCATGCCTTGATTTAATACTTGACCTGAATTTGCTGTTAATCCCATCGGCGCATTAAAATACTCTGCGCTTTGAGGATCCAAGGCAAAAATGCGGATCATCAACTGGTCGCCCCGTTGGATAATGGGATCGGCCTGTTGCATGCTGGCCGTGTACGTGGTGTCTTTTAAACCCTGAAAAAACAACTGCTTCTTTCTGCTGATACAGGATTGTTGGAATACAACGAGACTTAGGATTAAGCCCCAAAAGACTGTCTTTGATTTAAATAGACCCATGGATGTTCAAATATAATATCGCTATTTGTGTTGAGTTGTAGATTTCCTTCGCCGTTTTGTGAAGAAACGATTTTTCCATTAAGCAAAAAACATTCCAAAGACGGCCATTTTGGCTTAAATGGTGTCTACGAAACTTTTTTCTGTGCGGTTAAAAATGATTACCCCCATAATAAGAAGGATCAAAGACGCACAGGCACTGTATAGAAATTGGTTGAGAGAAACGCTTCCATCGCCCAAAAGGGAGAAGCGGAAAAACTCAATGATGCCCGTCATGGGGTTGAGTTCGATGATGGATCGGTATTTCTCCGGTGCCGCAGTGAGTGGGTAGGCCACTGTGGTGGCATACATAAGCAACTGCACCCCAAATTGCACCAAGAATGCCAGGTCGCGGTACTTGGTGGTGAGTGCTGTGATGATGAGACCCAATCCAAGACCGAGCATCGCCATCAGGATTACCAGTACAGGGAAAAGTAGGATTTGTATCCCGGGTAGGGGCATCTGTCCTTGGATGAGGTAGTAGGCATACACGCCTATGAGGAGCAGGAATTGCACACCAAAGCGTACCAAGTTGCTTACCACAATGCTCAAGGGCATGATGATGCGGGGGAAATATACTTTGCCAAAGATGTTGGCGTTGTCTTTGAAAACTGTGGATGTTTTGAGGAGGCAATCCGCAAAATAATTCCAAGCGGTGATACCAGCTAGGAAAAAGAGGGGTTGGGGGATTTTGCCGGTGGAGATGCCGGCCAAGTTGCCGAAGATGAAGGTGTTTGTAGAAGCTAACAAAATCGCGCTTTACCAGAATCCATAATAGATCGCGGTAACGCCAAACATCCCTTAAACTGAAATCGAATAAAGATGATTTGCCTTCTATGATGAGGTCCCAGGACTGGTTATTTTCTTGGTTCATGGCTGGTAAAACTGTTGGATTACTTTACAAACTTCTAACACATCATTCTCAGTATGAATGGTACTGATGGGAAGACTTAAAGTAGATTGGTGGATATTAACTGAAATTGGAAAATCGCCCTGCAAATCTTGGGCGTACCCTTCTTGGTGATGCGGCGCTACGGGGTAATGAATTTCCGTACCTATGCTGTGGTTCAGCAAATGCTGTTTGAGTGCATCTCTATCTTCGGTGAGTACGTTAAAAATATGCCAAACATGGTTTTCTTCATCGCAATATGCGGGAAGTTGTAGTTGGTGTAAATCTTTGAGTTGGGTGAGATAGATTTGGGCCAGTTTTCGTTTGTGTGATAATACTGCTTGTTGCTTGGGGAGTTTCACGGATAAAAATGCCGCTTGCATTTCATCGAGCCGTGAATTCCAACCTTGGTACTTGTTGTAGTATTTTACATGGGATCCATAGTTGCGCAAGGCTTTGAGTTTGGTGAAAATTTCTTCATCGTTACACAAAATGGCACCGGCATCGCCCAAAGCACCCAGATTTTTTGTGGGATAGAAGCTAAAAGCACCAATTTCTCCAAATGTGCCTGCCATTTTTCCATTGATGGAAGCAAAATGTGACTGAGCACAATCTTCAATTACTTTGAGGTTCTTTTCTTTGGCAAAATCCATGATTTCCTGCATGGGAGATATTCTGCCATAGAGGTGTACCGGCAATATCGCCAAGCAATCTTCGGTGTAAGCCGCTTGTAAGTTTTCTATATTTAAATTATATGTATAAGGG
>JAGKXC010000060.1 GCA_021151535.1 Sphingobacteriia bacterium
ATATAACTCAGACCAATCAATTAAGGTCTCATCAACATTAAAATTCCTTCATAATGGTGCAATTTGCCATCGATATATCGGAATGATATCTGATATGTGTAAGCACCTTCCTGAGCCGGCTCGCCCTTCGTATCCGTGCCATCCCAACCCTTCTTAGGATCTTCAGTGTAATACAAAATCTCTCCCCAACGGTTAATAATTCTCATTCTGTATTTCGTAACACCAAATGAATTCTTATCTGGAGCAAATTCTTCATTCAACCCATCTGCATTTGGTGTAAATGCATTGATCTGCCATCTTAATAATTCTGGCTTAAGGAAAATATACTTCTCAATACTATCTGAACATCCTGAATTATTAACAACACGTAAATATGCTTTAAAGTTACCCGTATCGGAAAAAGTGGCCATAATTGGTCCTCCACCCGACATAACCTGACCATCTTCAAACTGCCATGAATACACATCCGCATCCTGACCTGTAAAATCAAACTGCCAATCAGTATCAAAACCTCTAGACAATAAGTATTTAGACGTAAAATCAGCAACGGGTTTAGTTTTTACCGTTACTGGATAAGCTACAGATGTAGATGTGCAACCACGATCTGATGTTGCCGTTAAAACAACATTATAACTACCTGGATTTACATAAGTATAAACCGGGTTTTGCTGACTTGAATTGGCACCATTACCAAAGTCCCAATTATAGGAAGCAATAAATCCCCTATTAACTGCTGCCACAGCTTTAAAATTTACTGGCGTCTTAGCACAAGCATTACTTCCAACAATACTAACACGTGGATGTTCATTTACCCTTAAATCAGTATAATACTGTGTTGCACATCCTTTATCACTCTTCGCAATTAACAACAATCGATAATCGCCCGTATCTGGCATTGTTTGATCGGGAATTGTAATACCGGAATTCACCAAAGTTGTTTTCACAAACCAATCGTATGTCATTCCAGAAGCACCATTCGCATTACTGCCGTTGCTTATCACAAACTTATTTCCTTGTAAACATTGCGATATGTTATTAACAACAAAATATGCTTTTGGAACAGGGTAAACATTCACCAATTTCTCCGCAGAATCAATACAACCATCTGGGGTTAAAACATACAATTTAACATTGAATGCCCCAGCTGTAGTATAGGATTTTCCAGTCACATTTTTGGAAGTACTCGTTGTTGCATCACCAAAAGACCATAGACTATTATAAGTCCCACTATAAGTAGATCCATTTGTAAAATTAAATGTACCGCCACCCAAACATGCAGTATCTCTGCTGCTTGTAAACGAAACATTTGGTGTTTCAACCACATTTACTTCAATCCATGTAGAATCTTTACAGCCTTTATTTGAGTATACAGAATGCGTAATTCTAAACTTTCCCAAACCAGCGTAAGAATGAGTAGCGCTGTCAGTTGTAGCACTGGCTCCATCGCCAAACCACCAACTATGTTTCAATGCACCCGATCCACCCCATGCTTTTTCCATTTTAACTTTAAATGAGTTGCCTTTTAAACATTGATCCGAAGCGTTTACGAAAATATCGGCCAACGGATTCGGCAACACATCTACATTTCTTTGGAATGAATCTTTACATCCCAAATTTGAAACAGCAATTACCCTTGCCCAATATGTGCCTGAGCCTGGAAATGTTTTATTAGGAACTGTATTGGCATAACCTGCCGTGCCATCCGAGAATTTCCAATCCCTTCTAGCACCCAATGGATCACGTTTTGTACCCACCGTACACTTTTCTTCAAATGTGAAATAATTCGTTGAATAACAAATACTTGAATCCTTAATTGTAAAATACGCTTTCGGCTCTTTTGCAACATATAACTTAAAGGTATCCCGATCCATACAACCAAGATTAGATGTGGTTGTCATGTAAATATTCTGATAACCTGTATCGGTAAAACTTACCGCCGTCACTTTCGAAGCTGTTGAAGTTTTCCCAATCGGATATTCCCACAACACAGTCCAAGTTCCAGACGCCAAGGACGTAGCATCCTGCCATTCAAATTGATTGTTTTTAAAACACGGACTAACAACTGTAAAATTGGCTTTATTCACCGGAGCCGGTTGAACAACATAGGTAGAATCCACCGTATCCCTGCAGCCCACCGTTGACTCCGTAATCAATCGCACCCTAAAATTCCCTGTGCTCTTAAATGTATATTTCACTTGATAGGGCGATGAAATAATGGTGTCTTTATCGCCATTTCCAAAATCCCAATAACTCTTACCAATTCCTTCCTTGCTAGCTGATGAATCAACAATTGTAATCTCAGCTTTTTCACAGAAATAATTCTTCTTGGTAGTTAAATAAGCTACAGGATAAGGATAAACAACCAAGGCCGTATCTAATGTATCTCCGCAACCTTTTTTGGAATATACCATGTACCGCAAACTGTAACTACCTATCGTATCAAAAGTGTAAGAGAACTTTACCGTGTCAATTAAAGTTGTTTTCTTTTTATACCAATCCGTTAATTTCCAAACACTCCGATCAAAGGCATCATTATTATATTTTGTGCCATCTTTCATCACAAACCTGTCTGTCTTATAACATCTATTCAACGTATCAAATGCAATCCTAGCATTTAATGCGTCAGAACGTCGAACAAATGCAGAATCGATACTTACGCAATTGGTTGATGTATCTTTAACCCTAAGCCACAACTTCTGATCTTTTATTGCGGTAAAGGATCTATTTGTACTTGAATCTTGCCATTTGTATAAAAATTTACTAGAAAATGGCGCACTTAAAACATAATTCAAGGTTGAAGTACATTGTGTAATTGTATCAGGAAAATCAAATACAGGTCCTTGTTTAAAGCTGATAATTTTTGATCTAACAATGGTATCCACAACACCACAATCCAACAAAACTGGCATTTTAACTACTACGTAATAAGTACCAATTTTTGCAAACTTGTGAACCACCGAAATACCTGTATCTGAAGTACCATCGCCAAACGTCCACCGATAACCTCTAATTTTGGGCTTACCTTCAACTATTGCAGTTAACTTTACTGGCTCACCAGGACATTGTGTTTTTCTTGCGATTTTTATATCATAACTCGTATTTTCGAATAGCGCCCCAGCAGAATAAGCATAACTTTCATAAGGCCCTACTCCATAAGCCACCACTACCATACCACTATCACATTCAATTACATTAGAGCTTGGGTTAGCAACCTTAATCTGAGCATATCCATAACTCTTGCCGCCGCAACTAAAACTTGTAAAACTCGCAGCAGAAACACTGGTACCATTCAACTTTACAATTGATCTAGCACTCCAATCGACCAAAATATTCACCCAGTGCTGATTCATATTGCTCGTAGTTGCAGTTCCTACTGTTGTTTTCAACAATCGTTGATTCACGTCCGGCATAATTAATATCGCTGGATCTCCATTTGAACCAGTTAAACCCGAACAAACCCCGTTTTTCATATACTGAACAACGTATGCGGGCTTATCAGTTCTTACACAATGAGGTGTTGCTGATGTTACGTGCTGATAAATCCACTCTCCTTTTTTCATGATCGTTGTAGACAGTGTACCATTGATGTAAACCTTAGTTGTATCATTTGCAGCAATAACTTTATAAGCATAACCACCAGTTTGTCCACTAAATGGCATTAAAATATAATCTTTACCCAGTGCATTCGTTGGAAGCACTTGTGTATATAAGTGGTCTCTTCCATTTATTCCAGCACCGCAATTGCCCTTTGTAACATAAATGGATCTCGCTCCTGAAAACACATTGATTTTACCACAACCCTCTACTACACGAATTCTAGTACCCGTTAAATCTCCGTTCTTCGCACCCGTAACAGACCAAGACGTTGCTGCTGGATCTGTATTGTTCGTACCATCTGCATCATTTGATTGAACTTGATACACCTGGCCACGAGATAATGTTACTGTATAAGCCGTACCAGCCGCATTACCACCTGCGGTTCTATACGTTGGCGTAATTTCTACCTTCACACTATTATCCATCCCGATGATTACAAACTCACTTTGAGCATACTTAGAACCCGATGTTCCAGCATTTGGCGGAAAAGAAGCTACAAAAAACTCTGGCGCCGCAGGAATACTCTCATAAGGCAACACAAATGTTCCGTCTGATCGGTTAATCTCCAAATTCATACAGTAAACGTTCACAGGATCTTTCGCTACAATCCTTAAACCACGCTTACTGTTTAAATTCGCCGAGTTAAACTCCGATCCTATGGGATAGTAATAATTGGGATCCACCGGAATCCTATTTACTTTTCCTGCGGTGATATTATAAGTTGCCGCAGATCCAGTTAATCTAGGATTATCCAACACCAATGTGGTATTTACTTGTGAAGTTACAAAAATTAATAATGTATCCGGATAACCGCCTGTTCTGGTTTCCATCTCCATAAAACTCATGTAAAAAGTTTTACCAGTAGAAGAAATCTGCCCATTTAACAGGTTCGCAAAAAACAAAAAAAAGCAAAGGAATATCCCCCTGCCCAAAGTGGTAATTTTCATTTCGATATTGTTGACTTTATGTCTGTTGACATAAACGTATTTTTTTACGGAAATGTTGCTTGAGAATTGAAAAAAATCCATTTTACGTCAAATAGATGACACAAATATGACAATTAGTTAGATTAAGTCACTTTATAAAGAATTCTCGTATCAAATTCATGTTTTAAAAAACTACCATCCAATCGAATTACTAAAAAAAACTTTCATTAACCTAATCGAAATTGAAAAGACTTAAACTAGAAAATTATTTTTCTAATTAATCTGAAATAACCCCGCTAAATATAATTTCGTCAGCAAAATAAACAGCAGCAAATTGCCCTGGTGTAACCGCTTTCTGCGGAAATTCAAACAACACTTGATACCCCTTCAATTCTGAATCAAATGATAATTTCACCTCAAATAATGCTTGCCTATATCGAATTCTTGCCTTTAACAGCAAATCGCCAGATAATACAGCCTCCTTTAAATCTAATCTTACCCAATGAGCTTCATCTTCGTGAATAAACAAACCAGCCGCATATAAACCCACATGATCCTCTCCTTGCCCCACATAAACCAAATTATTTTCTGTATCAATATCCAAAACAAAAAGCGGCAAAGGCTTCCCTCCAATCTGTAAACCCCGTCTCTGTCCCCTGGTGTAAAAATGCGCTCCTTGATGTCTCGCAATAACCTTACCGTCTGTTCTCTGAAATCTACTCAACCAAAGTGTTGGATCCAAAAACCCCGACTTCGAATCTAACAATTCCTTAAAATGTTTGCTTGCCGCACCCTCTCTGTCAATCTCAATGATATCACCTGATTTAATTGCCAACTTTTGCTGCAAAAAATCAGGCAAACTAACCTTGCCAATAAAACACAAACCTTGACTATCTTTTTTGGCCGCAGTTACCAAACCATTTTCCTCTGCAATCTTCCTAACTTCAGCTTTTTGAAGCTCACCTATTGGGAAAAGTGCCCTACTCAACTGGAATTGATTCAATTGACATAAAAAATAACTTTGATCTTTATTTGGATCCATTCCACCTAACAACTGGTAAACAATTTCACCTGAAGAATCAACAGTTTCACCTTTTCGAACATAATGGCCCGTAGCAACAAAGTCAGCACCCAACTTCAAAGCTTCCTTTAAAAAAACATCAAATTTAATTTCTCTGTTACATAATACATCCGGATTAGGAGTTCTTCCACGTTCATATTCGGCGAACATGTAGTCTACAATCTTTTCTTTGTAGATTTCACTTAAATCAATCACTTGAAATGGAATTCCCAATTGCTCTGCCACCATCATTGCATCCCTACTATCGTCGATCCAAGGACATTCATCCTCCAACGTCACGGCAGCATCATTCCAGTTTCGCATAAAAAGCCCAATAACTTCAAAGCCTTGCTGTTTCAACAACAAAGCCGCTACCGAACTATCCACCCCTCCACTCATTCCAACCACTACACGTTTCATACTACAAATTTCTTATAATTTCTTGTATATATGGCGATTTCGACTAAACCTTTCAATCCATTTCCATGTATTTAACAAAAAAAAACAACCCAACCGCCAATTCCACCTAGCACATTAATACTTTCCAAGCCATTTTCGTAAAGCCCATTCCCCCCCAAATAAACAAACTACAGCTACAAGTACACTCAGTAATCTCCACCAATAAGTTTCTTTTTCTTCCACTTTTAACAAAACTGCAGACTGAATTTTATCAACTATTCGTTTTTCAAAACCACTCAAATTACCAACAACTTCAAAATCGCCTTTTGTTTGATTAGATTTCACCTTCATCCATTGATGACGGGCTGTAAGATCCAATAATTCCAAAGGCTTTTCATTTACCAAAACAATCTCTTCATCTTGAAAAATTTCTCCTCCAATATTCACTTTTGCCGATAACCGATATTCTCCACTTGACAAATTATCAATGAAAAAATCCTGGCCTACATCATTTCTTGTCAAGGATATCGGCTCTGATTCTCCAGATTTCTGGTTGTGCTTTCTCAGTTGCAAATCAATTTTTGCTTCAGCATTAATTTTGCCATCCGCTTCCCTGTAAACAACCCTACCCAATAACATCTGGGATTGATCAACCATACTTTTTGAAAGCTGTATTTCCAAACGAGATGGTTTGTCTACCATCGCATTCAAAACCAATAAACTACGACGAAACCATTGATCAAATGCAGAAAAATCAGACCATTCTTTATATTCAGCAAGCCGCCATCGCCAAAAACCTTTACCCAAACTTATCATCAAACTATTCCACTGTGAATTTCTGACTATCCAATGTAATGGTATTTTTGTAAGGTTACCGTTCCATCGTTGCCATAACAAAACATCGATAGCATTTACACCCATATTCCCCATAGACAACATTGGAACTTGTAATGGAGGATAAATATCAAATCTTCCACTTAGCCGGTTATCCATTGTAAACCCAGCATATTGATTATTCCAACCACATTGAACATCCTGCCAAACAAATTGATTGGAAATACTACCAAACATTTCAGAAAGGAGCCTAACATCCTCATCGCCAGAAACCATGAACCAAATGGGCTTCCCTCCCTGTTGCCATTTTCGTAAAACATTTAAATTCAATCCTTTATTTACACCTTTTATCAATATTATATCTGATTGAGTTTCCCATTTCTGCCAGTTTAAACCATTGGTTAAAATCAATTCAAATTGATCCCAATTTCTCAACGTTCGTTTCATTGCGGCGATATCTGGATCTACAAAATCCGCAATCAATAAGATTCGTTTTTTATTTTCAATCACTTTAACCAATTTGGAACTTCGATTATTGAAAGAATTTTTTTCATTTTTCAGTGGAAGAACTTGAACAGAAAGGTTGTATCTACCAGGCATTTTTTTCACCCAATCAAAACTAACTTTTTGAGATTCACGGGATTGTGATACAACAACAACTTTATTAGCTACTACCTGATTATCAACCAATAATTGTGCAGTAAAACTTCCTTTAAAATCTTTGGAAACAATTTGGGCTTCAATAGGGGTAACACCATCACTAAGCACTTCATCATTCACCAATAAACTTTTCACTGATAGATCGGCATAAACCTTTGGATCGCCAGTTCCAATAAAAAATACAGGAATATCTTTGGGACTTGTAATGTAATCCGGATCCATCCCAACATTGGAAATACCATCTGAAATTAATAGAGCACCAGACACAGGTGAATGTTTTTGAAATTGAGAAAGGTGATCAAAAACAGCGGCTATTGAAGTTGCATTGCGCTTTTCACCTTTTTTGACGCCTTCTGCTAAATCAGACCCAGCTGTTAGTATTTCTGAGCTAAAGGAATACTGTTTAATCTTCACCGCAGAAATAGGCTTCAAACCATTATTTACCCAATCCTCAGCACGTTTTAGCTCTAAGGAATCCATCGATAAACTTGAGTCTACATACACTAAAAAGTTTGGTTGAATCTCTTTTGTTTTTGTTATCACCCACCAAGGATTGAACAGCAATATAGACAATAAAAAAACACCTGTAAATCTCAAAAAAGCGGCAATAAACCACCAATTATTCTCAGAAATTAATTGGGTTTTGCTTAAACCGGCTCTTCTTTTAAAATACTTTTCAAAAAACCACCAATAATACCAAATAGTAACAGCGGAAGACACCAATACTGCCAATAGCCAGTATAAACCATTCACACCCGCTATCATCATGCAGTTGATTTAAAGGTTAAAACCTTACTTCTTCAGAATCTGATTTTTATAGAGCACGTTGTTCACTTTAAAAGCAACAACATATGTACCGGCACTATAATTGGCAAAATTCAACTTGCCATTTTCAATTTGATTTACGGTTGAAACAAGTTTTCCTTGTAAATCATAAACGGCCACATTTGAAGCATTTAATGGCAGATTCAAAACATCAAACACTGGATTAGGTCCAACGGTTTCAACCACATATTTCGCATCAGTTGTATGTGAAAATGGCAAATACACTCTCCAGCTAAGTGTGTCTTTCACTTGACTAGATCCATACTTATTCCAAATTTCATATTGAATTACTGCAGTATCGGCTTTTTTCATCGCCATAAAAGAAATCTTCAATCCTGCTTTTTCATTGGGTTGAATGGTAGCAAAAGTATCGCCTACAATCAATTCACCGTAACAATTCACATTATCACAGATGGTAATAATCCAACCAGATGGCGCATCTGCAAAAACTCTTCTATAACTTACAACCATTGGGTTTGGGGTATTATTGGTAAAATACAATGGACAATCATCTGGACCATCAGGACCAATGGTAAACTCATTGGTTCCAGGATGTGTCAATTTGATATCCTGCGCAAACGCAACGCAAATAAATAATACGCTTAAAATAGAAAGAAAGCCTTTTTTCATAATCTTAATTTACAAATTTACTTAATATCAAGCAAATTAATCACACAACCACTGGGAGAATTTCGACCAATCGCCAACTGCACCTCCGTAATAGTTCTCTAATTCAGACATATTATCCATTGAAGATTCAGTATCTACTAATCCCATAAATACGCCTGATTGTTTGGCAAACAACAAATCCTCATCCCAATTCATATCTGAATCGGAATAATCCATCTGTGTTTCTGATGCCGCAGATGTTTCCATTTCTTCCAATTGACTCAACTCATCAGCAAGTGTAGACTGGTACCAAAATGTAACGATTTCAGAACCCATACCACCGATAACATCTGTTTGCCAATTATCGCCAATATAAATTACTTCATTTGCGCCAACACCCGCTTTAGAAAGTGCCGTTTCAAAAAAAGCTAAATTGGGTTTCGCAATCCCTAATTGTTCTGAACTAATAAGTAAATCTATCATGGGCGTCAAACCATTGGAATGCAGCTTCAACTCTTGTGTCTTTTCAAACCCGTTGGTTAAAATCGCCACTTTATATTTTTTCGAAATCCGTTTCAATGCATCCATAGCACCGGGCATTAAGATGGTCATTACCGGACAAATTTCAAGATATTCTTGCCAAACGTTTGCAGGCTGAAGTGCCACTGGTATACCCATTTCATTGAAGGTATCGTAAAACCTTGCCGTTCTAAGAGTCTCTTTGTCTACCTCGCCTTTTTCATATCTTTTCCAATAGGCAGCATTCACATCTTGATACAAGTTGATAAATGCATCCACATGCCAATCACAATGTAGATTCAAATGATGTCTGTGATACAACTCTTTTAACGCCTCTCTTGCATTGGCATCAAAATCCCAAAGTGTGTTATCTAAATCTAAAAACACCCATTTAATTTGCTCTTTATCAAACAATGGATGCTCCATATTATTCATAAAATCTGTTCAATTATAGCGAATCAATTTGCTCACAAAGCGATTCAAAAATTGCGTCAATTTCACCTATACCTTGCACACCCACATATTTACTTTGCTGATTATAAAATCCAGCCAATGGCAATGTTTTATTTTGGTATTCTTTAAAGCGATTTCTAATGGTAGACTCGTCTTGATCATCCACTCTACCACTACTCTGACCTCTTAACAACAATCGCTTCACCAATTCATCCTCTTCAACTTCCAGCCCCAAAACTATTGAAATGGAAGTATTAAAATCTCCCAACATGACATCTAAAGCCTCCGCTTGTGCAATGGTTCTTGGAAAACCATCAAAAATAAAACCGGCAGCATCTGGTTTCGATACCATGAAATTTTTCACCATCCCAATCACTACCTCATCCGGAACCAATTCCCCTTTAGAAATAAATTCATTGGCTTGATTGCCCAATGGCGTTCCAGCCGCTCTTTCAGCCCTAAGCAAATCGCCAGTTGATATATGACATAATTGATATTTTGAAATCAACTTCTCGCTTTGAGTACCTTTACCTGCACCTGGAGGGCCAAACAAAATAAGATTCAACATGATGGTAATATTTTAGGGCTCAAAGTTAAGTTTTTCGACTTACTAAATAAACAGCATACAAGCTCTTCCTTGCTGGAATCCTATTTTTCAATTCACTGGGCGATGGCTTCTTCTCCGCCTGTCCCAAAGATTTCTCAACTTCCCTAATCGCCTTAACCATTTCTTTTAATTCAGTCGGCTCCAAAGACGCGAAATGATCTGGTCCGGGCATGTTTCGATCTAATGTAAAATGCTTTTCAATTACTCGTGCACCCAATGCCACTGCAGCAACCGACACCGAAATTCCGGGAGTATGGTCTGAATAACCAAATTCAACACCAAATGCTTCGCCAATTGCAGGCATCGCCAATAAATTTACATCTTCAAAAGGCGTAGGATATTCTGTATTACAATGAAGTAACGTGATTTCAGACTTGGGCACTCCTTCGTTTTCAAATAGTTGAATAGCTTCATGAATTTCATCCATTTCACACATCCCAGTTGAGAGAACAATTGGCAAATGATACCCAGCAATTTTCTTCAAATATTGCCAATGGGTAATTTCACCGGATGGCACTTTAAAAAACGGGATACCCAAATTATTTAAGAAATCCAATGACTCTAAATCAAACCCAGTAGATAGGAACTGCACCCCTTTTTCGGCGCAATAATCCTTCAATATTTCAAAATCAGCATAGGATAATTCAAGTCGTTTCAACATATCCAACTGACTTCCGGATTCACCTTCATTCAATTTTTGATAATCGGCTTTCGATGCTTCTGGCGACACCAAATTTTCGGATTTGAACGTTTGAAACTTTACATAATCCACGCCCGCACCATTATGATTTACTCCTGCTTCTGCAATAATGATTACCGAATCCTTCCCGATTGCCATATCTTAATTATTTTTTTAACACTTTTGCGGGATTACCCACCACTATTGTACCATCTGCAACATCTTTCAACACTACTGAACCTGCTCCAATAATTGCATTTTCGCCAATTTTCACACCTTGTTTCACTACGGCATTTGCTCCAATTAAAGAGCCATTGCCAACCGAAACATTTCCCGCCAAAACTGCACCTGGCGCGATATGTGCAAAATCACCAATCACACATTCATGTTCCACAATTGCACCTGAATTTACGATTACAGCATTGCCAATTTGTGCCAAAGTTTGAACAACAGCACCTTCCATTACAACGGATCCTTGCCCAATTTCTGCACTGGGCTTTACAATTGCTGATTTTGAAACCAAGGTTAAAGTTTCAACGCGATTGGAAACCAATTTTTCAAAAATTTTTCTTCTTATGCCATTATCGCCAACAGCCAATAAATAAGAACATGAAGCATCAAATTGAAAATCATCTGCCATTTCATTTCCCAAATAAGGAATTTGAATCCACCTTACACGCTTTGTAGCATCACTCAATTGGCCAACAGCTTTAATTTCGGTATATCCAACAAGCTCATAACCTTGCATTTGCACCATCTCAGCCAAAACCCAAGCATGACCTGAAAATCCAATTGAAATTACCTTATTACTCATAAAGTTATAGCTTACAAAGGTTACAGATTCCATGCGATTTTCAAAATTATTAAACGGATAGAAACATTTAATTTTACCTGACGTATTTTTGTTGATAATCAAAAACTGCACTAAATGACAAAAACCATAGGAATTCTCTCAAGTTCTCGTGCAGACTTTAGCATATATCTCCCGTTAATTAAGGAACTTCAAGAATTTCAATTCAACGTTGAAATCATCGCATTTGGAACGCATATGGCACCCGAGTATGGGAATACAGTTGATTTGATTGAAAGCGAGGGATTTATAGTAAAACATAAATTAAAAAATTGTTATGCCACTGGGGAAACACCATTAAATGTTTCGTTAGCGATGGCTACAACAACAAAAATCTTTGCCCAATTTTGGACAGAAAATAGATTTGACCTTGTATTTTGTTTAGGAGATCGTTACGAAATGTTCGCCGCCGTTTCTGCTGGTCTTTCGTTCCAGGTAAACTTTGCCCATATCCATGGCGGAGAAACTACTTTGGGAGCGATCGACAATAGTTTTAGACACGCGATTACTCACATGAGCAGATGGCATTTTGCAGCTTGTGAACAATACAAACTTAGAATTATTGAGTTAACAAACAGTCCAAATACCGTTTTTAACTCTGGTGCATTAAGTCTCGATAATATCCGTACGCTAAAAACACTTTCAATTCAAGATTTAAACTCAAAAACAGAACTAGACTTTAATAGGCCCGTTATTCTTTGTACTTTTCACCCTGAAACAGTACAATTTGAAAAAAATGCACTGTTTGCTGAAGAAATCTCAAATGCTTTTGAAAAATTAATCGACTACCAAATCTTGATTACCCTACCCAATTCCGATACTGGAGGACTGCTAATTAGAAAACGTTTTATAGAATTGCAATCCAAATTCCCTGATAGAATTAAAACCGTTGAAAATTTAGGAAACATTGGTTACATAAGTGCAATGAAACACTGTACTTTAATGGTTGGCAATACCTCATCGGGATTCATCGAAGCCGCATATTTCCCAAAAACAGTTATTAATTTGGGAGATAGACAGAAAGGTAGAATCATTACCAAAAATATCATCAATTCCCCAATTGAGTGCAATGCAATTATGTCTGCAATTCAAACCAATCACATGAACAATTACACAAACAATGAGGCAAAAATCTATGGTGAAGGTTTTGCTGCCAATAAAATTAGCAATATACTAGATAAACTTATCTTTGCTCAATCAGATGACCGTTAATATCAACATCGAAGATCATAAAGTTTCGGGTAGCGAACCCATTGCCCTAGCAATGGAAAAACTGAATTTACCTGGACATCTTAAAACCCTTTTTGTCGTTTCCGAAAACAACCAAGTTATCGGCGCTATAACAGATGGCGATATACGAAGGGGATTACTTCAAGGTTTAACCATCAATAACAGTTGTGAAGACTTTGCCTTTAAAAATTTCCACTTCATTCAAGAAGGAAATATAAACCTATTAAAAATCAAAGAATTACAAGAAAAACAAATTCTTGTTCTTCCATTTTTAAATCCAGATCATTCCTTAAAAGGTATCGTTAACTTTAATCAACAAAAAAGTTTAATTCCCGCAACAGCGGTAATTATGGCAGGCGGATTTGGCAATCGTTTGAGACCACTTACTGAAACTACCCCAAAACCCATGTTGCCTGTTGGTGGAATCCCGATATTAGAAATCAACATCAAACGTTTGGCACAGTTCGGTGTTCAAGAAATTTTTATCGCAGTAAATTACTTAAAAGACCAAATCAAAAACCACTTCAAAAATGGCGAGCAATGGGGTGTGAACATCCAATATCTAGAAGAAAATGAACCCCTAGGCACGGTTGGTGCGCTCTCTATGTTACCAGCAGATATCGCCCATAATCAAATCCTACTCTTTAACGCAGATTTACTCTCAGATATCAACTTCGAAGAACTCTACATTAAACATATTTCTCAAAAGTCGGACTTAACCATAGCCTCTATTCCACATAAAGTTACTTTGCCTTATGCCGTACTTGAAGAGTCTAATAACCAGATTTCCGCCATTTCTGAAAAACCAACTTTCACTTATTTTGCAAATGCGGGTTTCTATTTGTTTGAAACCAACTTGCTAAACCGAATTCCTCAAAATAAATTCTATAACGCAACCGACTTCGCTGAGGATTTAATTCAAAACAAATTCAAGGTGCAGTCCTTCCCCATCCATGGTTATTGGAATGATATTGGGTCGTTACAAGACTACCATAAATCTAACGAAGATTTTAAAACCATACACTTTTTCTAACCCTTATTCAAGTTACCATGAGCTTGCTTTGCATTATTCCAGCCCGTAGAGACTCAAAGGGATTGCCAGGGAAAAATTGGAAACCGTTAAACAACAAACCCCTTATTTCATATTCCATTGAAATCGCACAGGCGTTTGCACCTATTAACCAAATTTGCATTTCCACCAATAGCCAAGATGTTATTAAAATTGCCGAAACGAACCATCAACTAGATGTTCCATTTGTTAGACCCGAAGAACTATCTCAGGACACAACCTCTAGTCGCGATGTAATACTTCATGCACTGGACCACTACAAGCAAAAAGGGATAGAATTTACCGATATTTTACTCTTGCAGCCCACATCGCCATTTAGGAAATCCGAACATCTAAAAGAAGCTTGGGAACTTTATCAAAACACTGACTGCGAAATGGTTACAAGTGTTTACCTGAGTCCTTTCAACCCTTATTATAACATCTTTCTAGAATCTAACCAAGGTTACATTCAACGTAGTATTCCGAGTACTTTTACCCGACGTCAAGATTGCCCCCCAGCCTATATTCTAAACGGATCTATCTATTTTTTCAAAGTTGAAAGCATCATGAAATATGACATGTCGGAATTTAATAAAATCTGCAAATACCAAATGGATGAAACATATTCCATAGATATAGACACAGAATGGGACTGGGCGATGGCAGAAAAACATGTTCAATCGGGTTTAATGAAATAATTATCCATCATGCTCGGAGCTTTCTTTAATAGCCTAATTTCAATTGGTAAAATCTTGATCAAATCAAGAAAAACCAACCTGCGAAGTTTTCACACTCATAACAAGGATATCATTATTGTTGGCAATGGACCATCAGCAAAAACCGATTTGCTTAACTGCCTATCCTCAAACCCAGAATTGCACAATTCAACAGACATTATGTGTGTGAACTTATTCGCCTCTCAAGAACTATTCTATCAAGTTAAACCAAACCAATATTTGTTTCTCGATAGTGCTTTCTTCGACTTTCCGCTTACAGTTTTAGACAGTCCAGAAACATTATCTATACTAGCTGTAAAACCTCAATTTTTACAAACTCAGGTATTAATTAATCAAACTTGGAAAAATATTTTCGACGCAAATTGGGGTATAACAGTACACGTTCCACAATTATTTAAATCATCAGCAATCCTTAAATTTGCAAAGGAGAAAGGTATCAATGTTGTATTCTACAACTACACTGTAGTTAAAGGATTCGAATCATTTGAGAATCTAATCTACAAATTAGGTTTAGGCTCACCACAAAGTCAAAACGTCGTTAACACTTGCATCTTCCATTGTATAAACCTCAAATACAGAAATATTTACCTAATTGGTGTAGAAAATAATTTCTTTTTAAATTTTTATCTTGATGAAAACAACCAGTTACATATTAAAGACAATCATTTTTACGAAGTTAAAAACAAATTAACGCCTCAATTTCATGCTGATGGCAGCTCAGTAACCATGGCCGATCAAATGAGTAACCTATACAAAGTTTTCACTTCACACCAACGACTTCAAAAATACGCTAAACACTGTAATTCAAACGTTTACAACGCAACAAAAAACAGTTTCATAGACGCATATCAACGAAAATCCATCCCATTATAACAACCATTTCACGGATTCCGTAAATTCGCATTCAAATCATGTCGCTCAAAGGAAAAAAAGTATTAGTAACTGGCGCCGATGGCTTTATTGGTAGTCATTTGGTAGAAGCATTGCTTGCTGAAGGCTGTAAAATCAAGGCTTTTGTATATTACAATTCCTTCAATTCATGGGGTTGGCTGGATACTTTCTCCAAAGAACAAATCGATCAAATAGAAATTTTCGCTGGTGATATTCGTGACCCTAATGGTGTTGCCAATGCTGTTGAGGGCTGTGACATGATATTCCACTTAGCAGCTTTAATCGCAATACCATTCAGTTATCATTCTCCTGATAGTTATGTAGACACCAATATTAAAGGCACTTTGAATATTTTGCAAGCAGCTCAAAGATTCAACGTAGAAAGAATTTTGGTTACATCAACCAGTGAAGTGTATGGTACTGCACAATTCACTCCCATTACAGAACTTCATCCCAAGCAACCGCAATCGCCCTATTCTGCAACAAAAATAGGAGCCGATGCCATTGCCGATAGTTTTTACAGGAGTTTTCAAATGCCAGTTACAATTGTAAGGCCATTTAACACATACGGCCCAAGACAATCAGCAAGAGCGGTAATTCCAACCATTATTTCTCAGCTATTAAATGGTGCGAACGAAATAAAATTAGGCGATATTAGACCTACTAGAGATTTAGTTTTTGTAAAAGATACAGCCCAAGGATTCATTCAAATTGCAAAAAATGCAAGCTTGATTGGCCATGAAGTTAATATCGCAACGCAACAAGAAATAAGTGTTGGTGACTTAGCCGAAGAATTAATTAAAATCATCAATCCAAATGCGAAAATCGTCTGCGACGAAGTAAGATTGAGACCCGATAAAAGCGAAGTATTCCAATTATTAGGTAGCCAAGCCAAATTACTAGAATTTACTGGCTGGAAACCTCAGACTTCTTTATCCGATGGATTGAAGCAAACCATTGAATGGTTTAAAAACCCAAAAAATCTTGCAGGCTATAAAAGCCATATTTACAATTTGTAAATCGCGACTTTAGAGATTCTACTTCCTGAATCTCCCCAACAATTTATCCATCATGGATATCATATCGTCGCTAATTCTAAAGCGGTAGATAACAAAAACTACTGCAGATAGAATGGCGGAAGTTTTCAGTGCATACATGAAAATCATCACCATTTTATTGGGCGACAACAAACTAGGCCACACATAATTCAAGGCAAATCCCAAGGTTAAAACCAGTATTGCTTGAAACACCTTCAAGGTAAAAGGCTGCATTTTATAAATGTACCAAATTAGTATCGCCACAACAATTCCCGTACACAACCAAACCATTCCAGTAGCCACCGCTGCGCCGCTGATACCCATAATAGGAATCAACCATTGATTCATGTAAACCCCCGTAAAAATAGCAATCAAATTCACCACCAATGTGAGATAATATCGCTTGGAAAAAATCAACATTGCCGAAGAATTCCCTTGCAACAGCACCATTAATTTACCCAATCCCAAATACAAAACTGCCATTTTCCCGGCCTTGTATATATCGCCATGAGGCATAAAAGTGTAGAACAAATCAATATTCACCCAAATGCCTAACAATACAATTCCGCCCAAAACAAATTGATTCAAACTCGTTTTCTGGTACAACCTGGAAATTTCGACTCGGTTACCATGATGAATCGCTTCAGATAACTTAGGATTCGCAATTTGAAGAATACTCCGAGTTGGAATTTCAATTAAAATAGAAAGATTAAGGGCGATAGAGTAAATACCCGTATCGCTCGTCCCCTTCATTTTACTTACCATCAAAAAATCCATCCTTTGTAAAACCAACATCGCCACATATGTAAGAAACAAATACAATGTGTAGAAACTAAATTCCGATTTAAGTTCCTTATGTGAGGTAATAAATTTCCAATCGGGAACATAGGATAATTGAGTTAATTGATGCACACTAAAAATGTTCAACAAACAAACTGTGCCATAAACGAGAGACACCCCCAGCATCACACCATAAAACGTTAGATGATCCGTGTAATACAAAAAAGCCAAAATCCCCAAACCTACCCTAACAACATTTTCTCTTAAAAATGAAGCGAATACAATCCTTCCTAATGCTGCCGAAAAGGTTTCATAAACCGTATTAAATACAAAAAAGAATACAAAAGGTATTAGTAAATTGTAATAGGGTAAGAAATCAGATGCATTTTCCATGAAAAAAAGCAAAACCTTTTCTTTAAAAAGAAATAAGGCAGCCGAAACCAAACACATTCCAACTAAAGGAAGTAAAAGCAACCAAAACCCCACACCATGATGACCACCACTACTTCGAAACTTGGGAAAAAACTTCCAAATTGAATACCCTGTGCCCAATTGAGCAACACCTGCAAGTAGAGCACCCATTTCAATAAACAACCTAAAAACACCAGTTTCTGAGGGTGAAAATGTCAATGGAAATAAGTAAAACGTTGTAAATAAGCCAATTACACTTCCCGTATAATTCACAATTGAAGCCCAAAAACTTTGTTTAGCAATTGTTCCACCCATGTTGCAAAGGTAATCTAACCATCATAATTTTTATTTTTTTTGGTTTTGTATTTTGAAAGTCGTTACATTTGCTTTTCGAGATAAACGAATACAAAAACTTATGAAAAAATTTACATTATTAGCTGCTGCTGCTGTAATCTTAGCAGGTGGCATGCAAAGCTGTAAGCCAGAAACTACAGACACTACTGTAAAAGCTCCAACTTCTTACACACAAAAGATTGTTTTGGAATACTTCAGCGGTGCTTGGTGTGGCTACTGCCCTGACGGTCGTGTTGTTGCTGAAAAATTGATCACTCAATACGGTGAATCTAAATTCTTCCCAATCACTTACCACGTAGGTGACTACTTGGAAAACAGCGATTGCCAAACAACTGCAACTGCTTTGAACGTAACTGGTTACCCAATGGGTGCTATCAACCGTGTTGGTGGCGCAGTTAGCAGATCTTCTTGGGGTGCTAAAGCTCAAGCTGTTATCGACGAAGGAGCAAAATGCGGTTTGGCTTTAGATGCTAAAACTGTAAGTGGTTCTACTTACACTGTAAAAGCTAAATTAGGTATTGGTGCTGCTGATTTGTCTTCTGGTGCTTACAAAATGGAAGGTTTCTTGATTAAGAAAGTTGACAATAGCCCAGCTGGCGATTTGCAAAAAGGTCAAATGAACTACTACTATAGCACTGCTGGTCACCCTTACTATGGTAAAGGTACTGCTGCTACTACTACTTCAGGTTCAACTGTTTATGTAATCAATCCTTACGATCACATCAACATCCACATGAAGAGCTATAGCGCTGCTGTAGATGCTGCTAACATCACTGCTGGTAAAATTTCTGAGTACACTTTCTCTGTAGACATTCCTTATGGTGATGCTTCTGAGTGGCACTTCATCGCTTCTTTGAACAAAGGCGGTTTGGCTCCACAAACTATGAACACCCAAAAGGTTGAGTTCGGTGCAGCTGCTGCTTGGGACTAATTCAAACAATAAAAAACTTTCCGCTTCTGCGGAACTTTATAAAAAAGGCTGCTGTAAAAGGCAGCCTTTTTTCATTATAATCAACGTTTTATATTACTTTCGTGTCAGTATGAACATGAAATCTACCATCTTTTTATTCAAAAATATCTTTTACATTATAGGAATCTTTATACTTCCCTTTGTATTCACCGCATGCGAAGACACTGTAAAGCCCCCAGTAACTGAAACTGTTTTGGTAGTAGAAAATGTACAACGTGGCCTTTTGGTTTATAACGGATCTACCAATACAACCGCTTCAGGCTCCTTGGCCAATCCAGTTTTCGACCAAATTATCGGTCAAAAAACAAGCAACCTCATTGCAGCTAATTTGCAGTTAAAAACACTCTCTTACCTTATCCCATTATATTTCAAATCTGCAACCAACGACACCCCCTTCATCGCCCCGTTTATAACAGAATTCTTCCATTCTGTTTCTGGACCAGATACAACTGCGGTACCCACTTTTTGGATGAACAATACTTATATCGGGAATGCAAGTACCACAGCGGCCGACATTAACTTCCAGTACAATAAAAGCATCACAGGAGCTACACCATTAGTTGGTGTGGCGGCCACAGCCAAAGCGTTGGCAAACAACAACATTGAAATCAAACTAAAAGCAAAAGCTTTTGATAATTTATCGGGCGATTACCACCTTTCAGTTCTAATTCTTGAAAAAGCAGTTGATGGATATCAAGCTGGTGCCACAAGTTCTTATGTTACACATAAACAAGTAATTAGAGCTTCTGCAGTTCAAAATGCAATTGGAATCCCTATCGCATTTTCAAGCAATGCCCTTTTATCCAATCCAGCAAAAAACTCTGAAATTGAGAAAACCATTAATTTCCAGTTTGAAGCTACCAGACAAACAGTTCGAGACAATTACCCAAGCCTAATCTATTGGGATTATCTACAAGAAAATACAAGCGTCATCGTATCAGTTTGGAAGAAAACTACCAATCCCAACAAACCATTTGAGTTTGTAAATGCGATTGGAGTAGATGTAAAATAATTATTTACCTTTAAAATCAGCGGCACGTTTTTCAACAAATGCTGCCATACCTTCTTTCTGATCTTCCGTAGCGAACAACAAATAAAAATTCTTTCGCTCAAAATACAAACCTTCTTGAAGATGCGAATCAAATGATTTCAACACACTTTCTTTTGCCAATTGAATCGCAATTGGGCTCTTATTCGCACAAGCAGAAGCCATTTTCACAGCCTCTTCTAAATACAATTCAACAGGAACTACTTTGTTAATTAACCCAGCAGCTTTGGCTTCTTCTGCAGAAATAAATCTTCCCGTAAGCACCATTTCCATAGCCAAAGCCTTTCCCACAGCTTTCGTTAATCGCTGTGTACCACCTGCACCCGGCATAACGCCAATGTTGATCTCTGGTTGTCCAAATTGCGCAGTTTCAGAAGCAACAATCATATCACAATGCATCACCAATTCACAACCACCACCCAAAGCAAAACCTGAAACAGCCGCTATTAATGGCTTTTTGGTTTTACGAATGGTATCCCAAGTAGTAAATTGATCTATCTTCAACATATCAATAGCCGTTTTACCCGCCATTTGTTTGATATCCGCTCCCGCAGCAAACGCACGATCGTTACCAGTAATCACAATCGCACGTATTGAATCATCGGCATCCAAATCTAACAATGCATCCCTAATTTCACCCATCAATTGCAAATTCAATGCATTCAATTCTTTTGGGCGATTCAATTGAATCATCGCAACATAGGGCGCTACTTCCCTGTATACTAATATGAATTCGTACGACATACTTCTGCGAAATTAATTGTTTTCAATGGTGTTTTCTAATTTATCCATCCATGGCGATCTAACACACAACCACTTCCACAATCTAAACAATAACATCGCTATTCCATAGCCAAGCAACCCTCCAAATAATACGTCTCCAGGATAATGCACACCCAAATAAATACGAGAATACGCCACCAAACCTGCCAAACTCATCAATATTAATTTCTGCTTACGGCTATAACCCAACAACATACCACTCAATCCAAATACAGCAAACATGTTGGCAGAATGACTTGAAACAAAGCCATATTTACTACCTGGTAATCCATCAGGTAATCGCGGATTTAATGAAGATTCAAAAGCAGGTCTAACCCTTTTAAAACTTGGTTTAAAAACGCGAGAACTGATAGAATCTGCAAAACCAAACCCCATTAAACACAACAGGAGCCAAACTGCCATATTCTTTTTTGATCGATTATAAAAGGAATAAATTAACCATAAATAAACAGGAATCATCGCCCATTTACTACTCAGAAATACCATTATATGATCTAAGAAATCGAATGCCAAACGCTGATTAATCAACACATACAACCAACGATCAGGCGCATCGAAAATAAATTGCATAACCAAAGATATAAGCTTAAAAAGAAAATGAATCTAACATCATTAACTTTTTCAATTTTTCTTAGACACCACAATAATTCTTGGAGAAAAATTGGGTTCGTAAGCGTTCAAATGATAATCGCCCAAAACCTCAACTACCTCCAACCCCGCTTGTCGGTGTAAAGCCATTAAATCGTCCGCTGAATATATCTGAACTTCTTCTTGAAACTCTCCCAAACGTACTGAACTCCCCGCCTGCTCTACGTTTATTCGTTTGAGAATTTTCTTCCCTTCAACCAATTTCTCAATATTAAAATGAATATCGCCACGCTCTTCAATATAATTCTGTGGCATTTGTGATATCACAGAATCCGCATTCAAATAATCTTGAACTACATAACCGTTTGACAAGGCCGCATTCGCCATATTCTGCAAAGCGCGTTCATCTTCTTCCATTGTTTCAAAATATCCAAAACTCGTAAACAAGTTAAAAACGGCGGAGAAGTTATTATGATTAAAAGGCTCCCGAATATCATGCACATCAAATTCAGCGCATCTCTGTTGTTATACAACAAATGATAAAATTCGGTATCAAACCAACTTTCAAACCACTTCATAATATTTTTCAAAGTTAATGTAACTTTTCTCTTTGCTTTGCGTAATATATCCTGAACACGATGACGTCTGATGAATACAACCAATGTGTGGATGACTTCAGCGATGCAATTTTCCGATTTGCATTGAAGCATTTGCGCAATTCAGATGACGCCAAAGAAATTGTTCAACTCACTTTTGAAAAATGCTGGATGAAGCACCAAGAAATCAATATCGCCAAGGCAAAAAGCTACTTATTCAGTGCCGCTTACCATGCAATTATCGACGATTGGCGCAAGAAAAAGCCAACTACAGATATTGATTCTCTGCCTGTTTCTTTGCATCCATCTGAATTTCAAAGCAACTTGGATTTCAAAATGAAACAAGCACTCGAAAAAGCTTTAAGTGAATTATCGCCCGTTTTAAAAACTGTGATTCTTTTAAGAGATTATGAAGGTTACAGTTATACTGAAATTGGCAATGTTACCAATCTCAACGAATCTCAAGTGAAAGTATATATTTTCAGAGCTAGAAAATTCTTAAAAGATCGTTTAACCCCTTATTACCTCAATCAACATGAAGCTTAATCCAATTTCAGAAGAATTAGAATGGCGATTATTCGAGTGGGTTGAAGGCAATTTAACACCAGAAGAATGCGCCGAATTAGAAATAATCATTTCAAAAGATGCCAATTTACAAGCCCATGTCGCCGCATTAAAAGCAATCCAGTTAGAAAGTGATTTCAGCGATTTATTAGATAATCAAACAAAGTTATCACTCAAACATTATTCAATTAAAACGGCTACGATCCCAACAGCCAAAAACCAATCCGTACAATGGATTTGGAAGATTGCAGCTGCCATTGTAGTGTTAATACTTTCAACAGTAGTTTACCAATACAATCTGCCAAAAACCAATGGCCATTTCGCCGAACAACGCTTATCGCCCGAAAACAAAAAACAACAAAAATCCAGTTTGAAACAGCCAATCAATGGCAAAACAAACAGTTCAATAGCCATGAAAACAATTGAAAACCAGTTTGTTAACTCAAAAAATGGCGTTACAATCAAGCAACAAGCAGCATCGATAAGTAAAATCAATGGTAATGAGCACCCACTCATCATTGCTACTACGCTGCCAAATAATATCAAACAAACAATCACTGAAACCATAGCCAAGCCATCAATTAGTCAAGCAAACAAATCAATAAATCGAGAGGCCAATGTTCCAAAAATTGAGGAAGAAACTATAGTGATGATGTCGCCAACGGCAAAATCAAACCCCAAAGAATTTGCAAAAATGGCCTGGGGTAACGTAAAAGAAATGATGCGCCAAGGCAAACTACCCAAGATTATTCTTTCGCCAGTAAAAACCGGAGAAAATCAAAGAATTCCAGATGTGAATTTTGGTATCCAGATGAATCAAATGTCGTTTGTAAAAACAGTAAGTTACAACCCAACCCATAATTAAACTTAGCAAAATGAATAAAGCAATTATTGCACTATTAGCTGCCATGCTATTCGGCAAACCTTTGTTAAAAGCCCAAAACAAAACCACAGTAGTAACTGTGAAGGGCGACACTTTACTTAAGAAAACCGTAAAACATGTAACAACTTCTGAAGATCCAGTTGCCATGGCCAAATATTACAAAGATTTGGAAGCTTGGAGGGATTCCGTGAACTTTTTAATCAAAAAGAACCAAGAGAATCCTTCTGCTGGTGCATTAATTTTACCACCAGCACCACAAAAACCTTCTAGTAATTTGGTTACCGAACAAGTGGAAACAACAACTATTGGAAGGTCAAACAGCAAAACCAATACGGTAAAAACATCGCCTAAAAACAATGAGGCGGCAAGCACATCAGCACCCACAAAAACCACACCCGCTACAATTGCGCCTTCAGACTCATTAAAACCAAACAACAGTGACGCACCCAAAATCCGCAGCACCAAGAAAAAAGTGGTACTTAATGGTCTTGGAGACACCCTATATATCGAACAAAGAGATTTTGACCAATATGGAAACATCATCAATGAAAATATCAAAATCATCAATGAAACCATCGATGTGAAAGAGATTTCAGACATTGTAAAAAAGGAAATTGAAAAAGCAAAAGCGGATTTAAACGCCGATAAGCAACAACAAGTTGAAATTGAAATTCGTGAACCCAATTATTCACAACCGAACACCCCCATCCACTTCAAATACAGCCCAAAACCAGAGCCTACGGTGCATCACATTCGACTTTATTTCGGGTTAAACAATTTGTATCAGTACACTGGCGATTTCTTTACCATGGATGCAATGCCGAGCCCCGCTGAAATCAACCAAATGCCCGATATCAAAAGAAGTGGTAGCGACCATATTGCGGTTGAATCTTTGTGGGGATTCAACTTAATCGCTGGAAAAATCCGGTTATACTCGGGTCTTCGTTACGATAATTATGATTACAATTTCCAAAATGCTTCCACCATTCTACAAGAATCCTCCCCCGTTTTCACCAATTTAACATTGAAGCAAAATTTCGTACCCGATCCTCAACAAATCCAATCCAAATTGAGCACCCATTACGTGTCAGTTCCGCTTGCTATCGGCATTGAGCCTACAAATCCAAACAACGGAATCCATATCCGCGCTGGCATCAACAACCAATTTTTGGTGAATTCTTACCTCAGAACCCGCTTTAAAGACAAATCAAAAAACAAAATCGTAGATGATTTCAACTTGAACGATTTCAATCACACATATTCAATTCCTATTTTAGGGCGATGGAATTCAGATCACTGATACCTCCATCGCCCTTTTTCATAGAAAAATCAAACCCTTCCCCCTTGGAATGAATTATCTTTGCAGAAAATTATTCCTATGAGTCAAAGAAACTGGACCTCCATTAAAACCTATTCAGATATTCTTTTTGAACAATATGGCGCTATCGCCAAAGTAACCATCAACCGCCCTGAAGTTTATAATGCGTTTAGACCGCAAACCGTAATGGACATGTTAGACGCATTCGATATCTGCAGAGAAAAACAAGATATCGGCGTGGTAATTTTAACCGGCATTGGAGATAAAGCATTCTGCAGCGGTGGCGACCAAAACGTAAAAGGGATTGGCGGCTATGTAGACGATAATGGCGTTCCCAGATTAAACGTTCTTGACTTACACAAAAAAATCCGTTCTCTGCCTAAACCAGTTATTGCGATGGTAAATGGTTATGCGATTGGCGGAGGTCACGTACTACACGTTGTTTGCGATTTAACCTTAGCTGCGGAACATGCCAAATTTGGACAAACCGGACCAAAAGTAGGTTCTTTTGATGGAGGATTCGGATCAAGCTATTTAGCCCGCCACGTGGGCCAGAAAAAAGCCAGAGAAATCTGGTTTTTATGCAGACAATACACCGCAGAAGAATGCGAAAAAATGGGATTGGTTAACAAAGTAGTTCCTTTGGAAATGCTGGAAGACGAAACCATCGACTGGTGTAACACCATTCTTCAAAGAAGTCCAATGGCAATCAGAATGCTTAAGCGTGCATTCAACGCTGAATTAGATGGCCAACACGGCTTAATGGAATTAGCGGGCGATGCAACCTTGTTGTATTACCTAACGGAAGAAGCGCAAGAAGGGAAGAAAGCCTTCTTAGAAAAAAGACAGCCTGATTTCCAACAATTCCCCAAATTCCCATAATTTAAATTTGTGACATCATACAAAAAGGAGCGCCATAAGCGCTCCTTTTTGTATGATAATTTTCTTTTAATTATGCGCCTTGAGGCAAACTGAACCCTCTTACACCTTCGAAGAAATACAAGTTCTCAACACGGTTAATTTCAATTCCTGCATCAGAAATATTGGCCAACAAATTGATAACTTCTTTTTGAGCAATCGCCGGAAAATCTTTATTCACGGCAAAGCAACATCTACTTTGATCTGTAATTTCGGTTTCGGCGTTTCCTTTAGGATAAACAGCCAAACCTCTGTTGGTAATGCTCAAAAGTTTCAAGTTGCCGCCAGCAGTAATTTCATTCAATTTACTACCCAATTCTTCCATGGATGTTTGAATGCTATGGTGAACATACACATCCACCCCAACCAAGGTAGTTTCTTTGATTTTATTGGCACCTACTTCAACCTTTACTGGTTTTGAAGCTTCCAATTCAATCACTTTGAATGTCGATGGTTTTTCACCTAATCTGGCGATAACTGCATCTGCAAAACCTCGTGTACCCACTCTCTCTTTGCTTAAACCTTCTCTAAAAATCTCACCCGTATGAATTCCATCTTCCAATGTTTTCAATAAAGCATTTTCGATTTTCGCAGCGATATCGCCCTGACCTACATGCACCAACATCATGCAAGCCGCATTCAACAAACCACTTGGGTTTGCTAAATCCTTACCTGAAATATCAGGCGCAGAACCATGGATAGCTTCAAACATGGCAAAGCTTCCGCCTACGTTCGCAGAACCGCACATTCCCACAGAACCACTCACTTCCGCAGCAATATCACTAATAATATCGCCATACAAATTCATCGTTACGATCACATCAAATCGGCATGGATCAGCCGCCAATCTCGCAGCACCAATATCAATGATATTATGGTCCGTTTCGATTTGCGGATATTCTTTTGCCACTTCATTAAACACCTTGTGAAACAATCCATCCGTTTGCTTCATGATGTTATCCTTACTCATACAGGTAACTTTTTTTCTACCATTTGCTACGGCATACTCAAAAGCATAACGAATAATTTTCTCACAACCAGTACGGGTAATATACTTCAATGAAACCAACACCTCTGGCGTGTATTGGTACTCAATTCCGGCATATAAATCTTCCTCGTTTTCACGAATAATCACCAAATCCAAATTCGGAAAATTGGTTCTTACATAGGGCGAATAACTTCTACATGGGCGAACATTGGAATACATACCCAACATCTTCCTCAAAGTAACATTCAAACTCTTATAACCACCGCCTTGAGGTGTAGTAATTGGCGCTTTCAAAAGAACCTGATTTCGCTTCAAAATCTCCCAGCTTTCTTCAGAAATCCCTGAATTGTTGCCAGCCAAATACACCTTTTCACCCACCTCAATAATATCGTATTCCAATCGAGCGCCAGCGGCAGCTAAAATTCTCAACGTCGCGTCCATGATTTCTGGACCGATTCCATCGCCCTTCGCTACCGTAATCCGTTTATTTACACTCATTTTAGTTGATAAAATTAAATATGCGCGAAATAACTAAAGTTCAAAGGCTTTTCAAATAGGCCAAATGTTTATTTATCGTAAAATCTCACTCATTTAACGCCATTTTTCACAAATTTTTTAATCCAAATCCCAAAACGCTATCGCTATATTTGTAAAAAATTCCGAAAATGAGTCATCAGAAAATTAAAGTAGCTAACCCCGTTGTAGAATTAGACGGCGATGAAATGACCAGAATCATTTGGCATTTTATCAAAGACAAATTGATTCTTCCTTACCTTGATCTTGATATCAAATATTACGATCTTGGCATGGAACACCGCGATGCAACCAACGACCAAGTAACTGTTGATGCAGCCGAAGCAATCAAATTGTACAATGTAGGTATCAAATGCGCTACCATTACACCAGATGAAGCTCGTGTAACGGAATTCAATTTGAAGCAAATGTGGAAGAGCCCCAACGGAACAATCCGTAACATCCTTGATGGTACCGTTTTCCGTGAGCCAATCGTTTGTAAAAATGTTCCGCGCTTGGTTCCAAATTGGACAGCTCCAATCTGTATCGGCCGTCATGCTTTTGGCGATCAATACCGCGCTACCGATTTCGTAACCAAAGGAAAAGGTAAGTTAACCATCAAATTTGAAGGTGAAGACGGTCAAGTAATTGAACATGAAGTGTATAACTTCAAGGGCGATGGCGTTGCTTTGGCAATGTACAATACCGAAGAATCTATCAGAGGTTTCGCGCGTTCTTGCTTTAATACCGCTATCCAAAAAGGATGGCCGCTTTATTTGAGTACCAAAAATACCATCTTGAAAAAATATGATGGACGTTTCAAAGATATTTTCCAAGAAATCTATGAAAATGAATTCAAAGCTACAATGGATGCCAAAGGCATTACTTACGAGCACCGTTTGATTGACGATATGGTTGCTTCTGCTTTGAAATGGAACGGAAACTTCGTATGGGCTTGTAAAAACTATGATGGCGACGTTCAATCTGATACCGTTGCGCAAGGTTTTGGTTCTTTGGGATTAATGACATCAGTTTTGGTTACACCAGATGGTAAAACAATGGAAGCTGAAGCTGCTCACGGTACTGTTACCCGCCACTATCGCATGCACCAACAAGGCAAGAAAACCTCTACCAACCCAATCGCTTCTATCTTCGCTTGGACACGTGGTTTAATGCATCGCGGAAATCTTGATAACAACCAAGAGTTAATCAACTTCTGCCAAACTTTGGAAAAAGTATGTGTGGATGTAGTTGAAAGCGGCAAAATGACAAAAGACCTAGCGGTTTGTATCTACGGAGATAAAGTTACCGAAGACCAGTACTTGTACACCGAAGACTTCCTAGAAGCCATCAACAGCGAGTTGAGCGCAAGATTGTCTTAATCTCAGATTGATTTCTTATTAATTTCAATTGATATAATTTTAAAGGGCGATGTTTTACATTGCCCTTTTTGTTTTTTACGCCTAACTTGCTACTTTTATGAGATATTTCAAAAAATTACTCATCATAT
>JAGKXC010000061.1 GCA_021151535.1 Sphingobacteriia bacterium
GAAGTGAGTATTTCTCCATTGGCATGTGTGATTGTTCAGGATCGCCCGCAATTCTTAGGCGTAAATGAAATTTTGCGCATCAATACCCAAAACAGCATGGATTTGTTGGGTAAGGAATTGACCATTGAATTGGGCGAGTTGGAAAACAAGTGGCATTTTTCTTCGTTGGAGAAGATATTCATTGAAAACCGTATTTACCGCGATATTGAAGAGTGTGAAACTTGGGAGGCGGTATTGTTGGCGATTGATAAAGGATTGGATCCATTTAAGAAATTGTTGCGCAGGGAGATTACAGAAGAGGATATTATCCGACTAACTGAAATCAAGATTAAACGTATTTCTAAATTCGATTCATTCAAAGCAGATGAATACATCCGTGGACTGGAAGAGCAAATCGCCCAAGTAAAACACCATTTGGAAAATTTGGTGGATTACACCATCGAGTATTATAAGCGATTGATTAAGAAATATGGTGCGGGCAAGGAGAGAAAAACAGAAATCCGTGCATTTGATACCATTGAAGCCAATGTAGTGGCAGTAGCGAATGTGAAATTGTATGCGAATTACAAAGAAGGATTTGTGGGAACGTCGCTTAAGAAGGAAACTTTTGTGGTGGATTGTTCGGATATCGATGATATCATCGCATTCAGAAGTGATGGTAAATATGCCATTGCCAAAGTTACCGAAAAGCATTTTTACGGTAAGGATTTGATCCATGTGGATGTTTGGCGGAAGAACGACGAACGTACCACCTACAACGTAGTATATTGGGATGGTGCCGATAAGAAAGTAATGGCCAAGCGTTTCAATGCAACGGGATTGATTCGTGCAAAAGAGTATTTGTTTGCTGGCGAGCATCCCAAATCTGAGGTGTTGTATTTTTCTGCAAACCCCAATGGTGAGGCGGAAAAAGTTACTTTGTATTTGAGTGCAACAGCCAGTGCGAGAATCAAATCGTTGGAATACGATTTTTCAAAACTGGCGATTAAAGGCAAGAGTGCACGTGGTAATCAGATTACAAAATACCCGATTCGCAAGGTGGAACTCAAAGAAAAAGGTGGTTCCACATTGGGTGGGGTTAAGATTTATTGGGATAACCATACAGGAAGATTGAATGGCGATGCCAAAGGTCAGTTCTTGGGTGAATTCCAGGGGTCGGATCGTATTTTGGTGATTTATAACGATGGTAATTATGAAATTACCAATTACGAATTAATTAATCGATACGAAGCGGATTCGGTGTATTTGATACAGAAATTCCATCAAGCGCAAGTGATTCAGGTGGTGTACTTGGAAGGGAAATCTAAGTTGCAATATGTGAAGCGATTTATGATTGAAACCTCAACCATGGAGAAGAAATTCTCATTCATTGGAGATGAAAAGGGTTCTCAATTGTTGGTGGCTACTACTTCATCGCCCGGAGAAATTGAAGTGACGATCGAGAGCAAGAAAGGCGAAAAGATTGTAGAGAAAATTGTGTTAGACGAATTCATGGAGGTAAAGGGATGGAAGGTGTTAGGAAATCGTTTGCACACAGAAAAAATAAAGAAGGTAGCATTGTTGAGTGAGCGAGTAGGTGAGTGGCAGGGCGATGATTCTACTATGGATTTGGATGAGGTAGACTTGGATGCTGATGAGGGAGATGTGATGGATGGAGATGACCAAACCGATGGTGGTGAGGCAGTTGCTGTTCAATCGGATTCAAGTGCTGAAAACGAAACTAAGGCTCCGGAATTCGAGAAACCAAAGGAGGAGAAAAAGCCTACAGATGATGGAAGTATTAGTGCGCACGACGGTCCTACGCAGTTGAATTTGTTATAAAATTGAAGCATGAAATTGTTTGAGGGAATAGAATTTGGGTCTAGGATTGATGCTGGCAATTGGCAGGATTATGAATTGCTTGATGCGGGTGGTTTTGAGAAATTGGAGCGATTTGGGAAGTGGGTGTTGAGAAGACCGGAGCCGCAGGCAATTTGGGATAAATCTTTGAGTGATAAGGATTGGCAAAAATTGGCTAATGCTAGTTTTTTAAGGGGGGGAGCTGCGGGAAATGGCGGCGCTGCTGCTTCTGGTGATTCAGAGAAAGGAAGTTGGCATTTGCGACCTGAGATGCAAGATCGTTGGTGGATTTCATATCCATTGGCGAAGGGAACTGTATTGAAATTTCGATTGGGGTTAACCAGTTTTAAACATGTGGGCCTGTTTCCTGAGCAAGCGGCCAATTGGGATTGGATTTACCAACAAACGCAGCAACGGTTGCATTTACGCGGTTTGGCAACAGGCGCTGATGCCTGGAAAAAGAACCCCGTTGATGCCAAACCCAAGGTGTTGAACTTATTCGCTTACACAGGTGGAGCTTCGCTGGCCGCATTCGCCGCCGGTGCCGATGTAACCCACGTAGATAGCGTAAAACAAGTAGTTACTTGGGGCAAAGAAAATATGGAACAATCCGGTCTCGACGGCATCCGTTGGCTGGTAGAAGATGCGTTTAAATTTGTTCAACGCGAAGTGCGCCGTGGCAAAAAATATGACGGCATTTTGCTCGATCCTCCTGCCTACGGCCGTGGCCCTGAAGGTGAAAAATGGCTATTGGAAAAACAACTCAACGAACTCATGGGAATGTGTGGCGCCTTGCTACAACCCGATGGCTTCTTCTTGCTAAATCTTTATAGCATGGGTTTCTCAGCAATGGTAGCCGAAAATCTTATGCGCAAACAAATTCCAGCCTCCGCGGATAAACCCATCGAAAGTGGTGAGCTCTTTGTACGCGATAAACACGCCATGTCCCTGCCACTGGGTACCTACTTGCGCTTTTAATTAAAAGCGCAACCATCGCCATAAATCTCTCCAGCTCGGCTTCTTGCCGTAACTCAAAATACCTATCCTATAAATCTTAGATGTTAACCAAACCATGCCAATAAAGGTGATGGTTAAAATGCCAAAACTCATCAAAATTTCTGATGTTGGCACCCCAAATGGAGCCCTTACTACCATCACAATAGGAGATGTAAAAGGTATCATAGAAAACAATTGAGCGGTGCTTCCATTGGGCGCTTTTAAAGCCACCGTTTGCGCAATCACAAAACCTAATACCAATGGCAATGTGATCGGCATCATGAACTGCTGTGTCTCCGTTTCCTGGTTCACCGCCGCGCCAATGGCCGCAAACATGCTCGCATATAGCAGGTACCCGCCAATAAAGAACATTAAAAATACTACCAAAATCCGACCTATTGGCATCGACTGGAACGCATCCAACAATCCACCCGCTTCTACCATGTTGGCTACCGGGTTTCCTGTTCCTGTTTTTAGCGCCATTGCCTCGCTTCCGCTGCCTTGTGCTGCTGCAAAGGAACTATCAATACTGATGGCAGATTGAGCCTTCCCACTGATTTGCTTTAGTTGGGATTTTCCAAGTAGTGTGCCTCCCGCAGTTCCCAAAACAATCACCAAAACAATCCACGCCAGGAACTGGGTTAAACCTACCGCCGCAATGCCTAATATTTTCCCCATCATCAGATGGAATGGTTTTACGCTACTCACAATCACTTCCACAATGCGGTTGGTTTTTTCTTCTAACGCGCCGCGCATTACGCTCGCTCCATACACGAAAATGAACATGTAAATCATGAATGCCAACATAAACCCAATTCCGCTCTTTAATCCGCTAGAACTAGTTTCGATTTCGCCAGAACTGCCAATCTCTTTCAATGCAATACTGCCCTGTGCTTCCAAAGAATCTATTGCCGATTGCCGGATTCCCATCTTTAACATGTTGCCGTTTTTTGCCTGCTGTTTGATGAAGCTGTTAATCGATTCCATCTCAATTAATGAGGGCGTTTCTTTCGCATATAAAGTTGCCGAATCCAGTTGGTTTAAATCATGATCTTCGATTATAAGCCAAGCATCTACAATTCCTAATTTTACGTTTAATGCCGCCGTGTCAATTCTCTCTTGCGCTTGGTTGTATTCAGAACTTGTGTTTATTTGTGTGCCCACCAAATTGTAATTGCCTACATTGCCGAAGCTCAATCGTTTGCTTTGGTCTGTCACCATCATGATTTTTTGCTCCGAACCTCCCTCATCGCGGGTAGCGATAAAGATGCTTAATGCATAAAATCCCACAATTAAAACAGGCGCCAAAAACGTCATGATGATGAACGTTTTGTTTTTAACTCGACTAATATATTCTCGCTTGAAAACGATCCAAATGTTTCTTAAATTTTTCATAATTGATTGGTTAACGCGAATTTCTTAATGACTGAAAGTTTGAGAATTATCGCCCGAAACCTCTACGGTTTTTACAAAAATATCGTGTACAGTAGGGATGTGTTCACTGAAGTGAATCAAAGGTAAACTTAAACTACTGGCTTGTAGTAAAAGCTGCTGCATGGTTAATGATTCACTCGTTTGGATGTAGTAAATGTACCTGCCGTCGTTGGTTTGGGTTGATTTTACAACATGTGCCGCTAATGGATGTTGTTCAAAGGAAATAACTCCGTGGAATCCGATCTCAAAGATGCCGGTAAAAGCATTTCTTCTAATCTCGCTAACGCTGCCATCCAATACTTTTTTGCCTTGGTGGATGATGCCGATTTTATCGCACAATTCCTCCACGTTGTCCATCCTATGGGTAGAAAAAAGGATAGAAGTTCCTTGGCTTTTTAGTTCCAAAATGAGATTTTTAATCATGTCGGCATTAACCGGATCGAAGCCGCTAAAAGGTTCATCTAAAATCAATAATTTAGGATTATGCATGATGCAGCTCACGAACTGTACTTTTTGGGCCATCCCTTTGGAAATTTCTTCGATTTTCTTTTTCGACCATTCCAGCATTTCCAATCTGCCTAGCCAATGTTTAACAGCGGCTTTGGCTTCTTGGTTGCTCAATCCTCTCAATTCTGCGAAAAACAACAATTGATCTGCCACACTCATTTTTTTATACAATCCGCGCTCTTCTGGCATGTATCCCATGAATTGAGAATCGGTAGATTGCAGTGGTTTGCCTTGGAAAATGATTTCGCCTTGATCGGGTTGGGTGATGGTAGATAACATCCTTATGAGGGTTGTTTTTCCGGCACCATTTGGACCTAATAATCCGTAAATTTCTCCCTTGTTTAGTTGGATGGAGATGTTATGGGATACTTGTTGATCGCCAAATTTTTTGTAAATATTTGTGGCGATTAAAAGGGGATTTTCCATGCAGATAGTTCAAACAAATATGGGAGATTGGGTATTAATTTTTAGAAGGAATAGACCAATCCATAGCTTAATCCGATAGAAGAAGTTCCACCGCCAATTGCACATTGGATTCCCAAACCATTGCGATAGGTTCTTTTCATGCCAATCAAAGTGGCTTGTATTCCTTGGGTTGGGTAAGTTTTGGTGTATTCGGGGACATAAGCGGTTGAAGTATCTGTTCTAACAGTATTGAAATTGATATTGAAAATACCTAAAGATATTCCTGAATATAAAGCTACGGATGATTTGGGTTTGTTTTTCATGTACCAGCAATAATCCATAGAGCCCATGAAACCAGTTAAATCAACTTTGTATTTGAATTTGGAGTATTTGGCTGGGAATGTGGAGTAATCGGGATATTCGATTTCACTTGTGGAAATACTTCCATGCGTGTAAACCAATCCCATCATCCATCGATCCCTAAAATGATATTGGTATCCCCAGTAATTCGGGCGATTGATATCGGTGGTTATCGGTCCAAAATTGGGCGAAAGTTGCTCAATCATCGCCTTGGAGATGATGTTTGGTAAAGTGTTTGAACAGGCGCCATACATAAAGGTCATACCACCTTGTTTGTAAAAGTTCTTTGGATCTTTTTGGGGTTTATCGGCTTTAGTTTTTTCTGTTTTAGGAGGTTTTGGCGCTTTGAGTGGAGCCAATGGAATGGTGTCTGTTGGGGAAGGCGCCATAATTGAATGAGCAAAGTTGGTAGTTTTTGAAAAAGCAGGTTGAGCGATAAGCGCAGCAGCTGTAAGTAATTGCGCAGTAAGGTGCTTTATGGTTTTTTTCATAATGGGTTTAAATAAAATGGGCTTGTGATTTTTTGATGCAAAATAATGTATTTGTTTGTTTTATTGAAAATGAATCGCCGTTTGTCGAAAGTTTCATGAATTTTAGCCATTGTACGAAAAAAAGTTTTCTAGTCTTGATTCTTTGTGCGATATTTGTTCAAACAAATATTAATATATTCAAATTATGACAACTCAAGCAATTTCTCAATGGAATTTGGATCCTACCCACTCAGAGGTACAATTCAAAGTAAAGCATTTGGTTATTTCAACTGTAACAGGAAACTTCAGAAATTTCAGTGCAAGTTTGGAAAAGCATGGCGATGATTTTTCTGGTGCCAAAGTAACTTTCACTGCACAAGTAAATTCAATTGATACTAACCAAGCTGATCGTGATGGTCATTTGCAGTCTCCAGAATTCTTTGATGCGGCTCAATTCCCAACAATCGAATTCGTTAGCACTTCATTTGAAAAGAAGTCTGACAGTGTTTATGCTGTTAAAGGTCATTTGACAATGAAGGGTATTACCAAAGAAGTTGAATTAACCGCTGAATTTGGTGGCGAGATGGTTGATCCATGGGGTAACAGAAAAGCAGGATTCGAAGTTAGTGGTTTAGTGAAGAGAGAAGAGTTTGGTTTAACTTGGAGTGCAGTAACAGAGGCAGGCGGTATTGTAGTGGGTAGCGACGTTAAGTTGTTATTCAACGTACAGTTTGTAGCTGCTTAATCATTTGAAAACATCCATGTAGGTGAATACAGCAATTTGTTTACACCTAATTTAAGTGATGAATCTAAAATTGGATCAACGTTTTAGTTGATGGTTTTTTAGGTTTTGTAAGCCCTTTTGGCCTGTGCTAAGAGGGCTTTTTTTTTGTTAGGGTTACAAGCTTGTGAAAATTTTATTTGCTTAAATGATTTGAGTAAATTGCGATATGCAAATGGAGCTCACGCTAAAGAAATTGTTGTTTGTTTTTTTGCTCGTATTCTTGGGCTATTGGATTGGCATGGGCTTGGTTGCTTATGTGAATGCTGGTTTAGGCGCATTGTTGTTTTATTTCTTTCTGCGGGAACCGGTAAATCAATTGGTTGAAAAGCGTAAATGGAAAATTGGCAAAGCGGTTTGGGTGATGTTGCTTATTTCATTTATGGTGGTGATGTTGCCTTTGGGGATTTTTATTGGTGTTGTTGGGACCAAAATCAGTTCAATTTCTTTGAATTTACAAGAAACTTCTAAAGCAATTACGGCTTTTATCAACCAAATAGAACATCAATATCAAATTGAAATTCTCAGCGCTCAGAATTTGGAAAAATTAATGGGTTTTGCCTCTTCATGGTTAGGAAGTAGTGTAGGCATTATTACAGATTCTTTGGGTTCTGTGGTGGTAATGTATTTTCTATTGTATTACATGTTATTGGATTATCGGGCGATGGAATTGTGGTTTGTTCATGAACTGCCCCTATCGAAACAGAGTATTCGATTAATGGGCAGAGAATTGAAACAATTGGTGGTAAGTAATGCACTCGGTATTCCTTTGACTGCCTTGGCACAGGGTCTATTGGCTTGGATATGTTATATGTTTTTATCAGTTGATGATACTCTGTTTTGGTTTGTGCTAACAGCCTTTTCTGCGATGATCCCTTTTGTTGGCGCCGCTTTGGGCTACGTGCCTTTGAGTATTTTGTTGTACACCGAAGGACATGAAACGCAGGCTTGGGTATTGCTGATCTATGGAGTTGTGGTAATCGGAATGGCAGATAATTTGGTGCGGATGTTTTTTCAAAAGCGCATGGGAAATGTACATCCCTTGATTACAGTTCTAGGTGTTATTGTGGGATTACAGATTTTTGGTTTTTTGGGCCTTATTTTCGGACCCATTTTGTTGTCGATTTTTATTCTACTGTTCAAAGTGTACCAAGTTGAATTTGGTAAGTTGAATGGAGATGAAGCTGGTTGAAAAATATAAAGTAAAAAAATGCATTTAGAAGAATCATTTTACGAGTTCTTTATTGAACTGTCGCTCAATAATCATAAAACATGGTTTGATGCCAACAGGAAACGATATGAAACCGATGTAAAGAAACCATTTCAGGCTTTGGTTCAAGAAGTGATTGAGCGGGTTTCTGCCGTAGATAGCAGGTTCAGTGGATTAACGCCGTCTGATTGCATTTTTCGGATCAACAAGGATATTCGTTTTTCAAAAGATAAATCGCCATACAAAACATTTTGTAGTGCGGCAATACAAATTGGCGGTAGAAAGCAAATGTCGGCCGGTGGATTGTATTTTGAAATGGGTCCTGAAAATTGCGGAGTTTACGCAGGGGTTTATATGCCTGAGAAGGAGATGTTGATGCAGATTCGTGAGAACATTGCTGCTCGATTGCAGGATTTCTCAATGGCTGTGAATCACAAGGAGTTTAAACAATATTTTGGAGATGTGTTGGGCGAGAAGAACAAAATTCTTCCTCCCCATTTAAAGGGAGCCGCTGCACAAGAGCCATTGATATTCAATAAGCAATTCTATGTGCAGCATTCTATGGAAGCCGAGGATACCTTAGCCGGCGATTTGGCTGGTAAAATTACCCGTGTTTGGCAAGTGAGTATACCATTCGCCAAAATGTTAGCCGGGGAATAGGTTATTTATATCGCTTGATAATGCTTGCCAATTGTTCAGCCTTAATGATGCCAGACTGTCGCCAAACAGATTGTCCGTTTTTGAAAATCATTAGAGTAGGTACACTCATGATGCTATAAGCGTGGGCAGTATCCAAATTGCGGTCAACATCTATGGTAATGATGGTGACATCATCCCCTAATTTAGATTTTAATTCTTGAAGAATGGGTTTCATCATTTGGCATGGACGGCACCATTCTGCCGCGAAATCAACCAAGACGGGCTTGGGAGAATTAATGATGTCTTTAAAGCTAGCCATAAAAATTAGATCTTGTTTTTTAGGCTCATCCAACTTCCGCCATTATGGGCTTCGAAACCGTTGTTTTTAAGAATGCCTTTTGCGCTGGCGCTTCTCATGCCACTTGCACAACAAGTGATGATGGTTTTGTTTTTGGGTAACTTGGAAAGCTGACTGCTCAATTTGTCAACTGGAATATTAATTGATCCTTTGATATGCCCTCCTTTATATTCCTGAGGAGTTCTTACATCAACGATTACAGCACCTTGCTGAATAAGTTCTTTGAAGCTTGGAGAGGGGGCACCGCCACCGAACAAGTTTTTAATAGACGACCACATAGTTCAATATAATTTGATGCAAAGTTCGATAGGATTTGAAGTGGATAATGTGATTTTGGTTACAAATAAAAGAATCTAATCGATGATTTTAGTATGTAGGTATGAAAAACGGTGGCGAATTGGTAATTGGTTTGAAATTGAAGAGAGATTTCGTGGAGTTTTCGGTGATTTTTTGCAGTTTGGTAATGGAGTTTTGCCGTGAGTTGATGATGTTGGATTGAAAAATTCGTCGGATTGTTTGTTGGTTTTATAGTACTATGTATTGCATAGTACTATAAAATGTATTAGGTTTGCAGCATGGATGTTGAAAATACCCAGTCGCAAATGCGGAAAGGTATATTAGAATACTGTGTATTGCAGGTGATTTCCTGCGGTGAGTGTTATTCTTCTGATATCATTGAGCGCTTAAAGAAGGTGGAGTTGATTGTGGTAGAGGGTACGTTGTATCCTTTATTAACCCGTTTGAAGAATGCGGAATTGCTGCAGTACAAATGGGAGGAGAGTGAAAGCGGACCGCCGCGTAAGTACTTTTCTTTAACCAATAAGGGTGAGGCTTTTTTAGCGGCGTTGGACGGTACCTGGGCGCAGTTGCACACGGCAGTTCAGCATTTCAGAAGCCAGAGAGTAACATCGGAAAATCAACAAACATCTAACCCATAAAAATCTACTGTCATGAATAAAATTATCAATGCAAATATCAACGGTTTTATTTTTCCGATTGATGAGATTGCTTACGAACAATTGAAAATTTACTTGGAGCAACTGCGCCGTGGTATTGTTGATGCTGAGGTATATCAAGATATGGAGATTCGCATTGCAGAATTGTTTTCCCATAAATTGAAATCAGGCAAAGCAGCCATATTGGAAGCCGATGTAAATGAAGTAATTGTACAATTGGGTTCTGTGGATGAGTTGGTTGATAGTTCTGAACAAGAATCTACCACATCAGCGAAACCAGAAGAATTACCGGAACGCCGATTGTTTCGGGATATCGAGAATAAATCTATTTTGGGTGTATGTGCAGGGATAGCTGCTTATTTGCAGTGGGATATAAAATGGGTTAGACTGGGGTTTTTGGTGGCAATTCCGTTTACGGGTGGATTGATGTTCTTTATTTATTTCTTATTGGGAGTGGCTTTGCAACCAGCGGTGACTCCTGCAGAGAAATTGCAGATGCACGGTAAGCCAATAACCTTGGATAACTTGGGCAGAGTGGTTGAAGAGGCGGCAAAAAATACCGTTAGAACAGGAAAGCCTTTGGTAGAATCTGTGGCTAAAAATGGATTGCCAATTGTGGCCAAAATATTGGCGGCGGTGATGTTGGTTTTCTTACTAATCATTACAATTCCTGCGTTGTTCACTGCCATTGTTTCTGCTGGTTTTGCAGCCAATCTTTTGGAACAATTGAGCCATTACTTCTTTGTAGATTGGACACAAACCATCACGGTATTTTTTGCCGCCCTTATTGTAGGTGTTATCCCAGTAATGAGTATTATGTATTCATTGGTGAGAATCTTGGTGAATGGTAAGAAATTGTCGTGGTTTGTGCGTGTTCCTTTTATTGTGTTATGGTGGGTAGCGTTTAGTTATTTGATCGGACAATCCATTATGTATGGAAAGGAATTTTCAGGCTTTCAAGAAGTTAGTAGCGCATCACAATTACCGGGTGCAACCTTTGATAAAGGTGTGAAAACGATTACTCTGAGCAGGATTTTATCGCCCGATGAAATGGAAGGAAATGGGAATTCAGGATCTGCAACAAATGGGGATGATGGATCAACTGCTGGAAATACCTATTACCGTGAAGATGATGTTGTAATCAATGGTCACAATTTGATGGAAATGTTTGAGAAATCAAGGAGTTATGATGTGGAAGTAATAATCAATCGCACTTCGGATTCTTTGCCGTATGTGATGCTCAAAAAATCGAGCATGGGTAGCAGGAATCGCCGGGCTGATAATGCAAAAGCCATTGAATATG
>JAGKXC010000062.1 GCA_021151535.1 Sphingobacteriia bacterium
GCCTACGAAATCGCCAGAAGATCACGCGGGACCCCAAGAATTGGCAATGCGTTGTTAAGAAGAACAAGAGATTTTGCGCAAATCAAGGGCGATGGCAAAATAACCATCGAAATTGCACAAATGGCTTTGGCCGCTTTGAATGTGGATGCCAATGGTTTGGATGAAATGGACAATAAGATCTTGTTCACCATCATTGAAAAGTTCAAAGGCGGTCCAGTGGGCTTAAACACCATCGCTACAGCGGTAGGTGAAGATGCTGGAACCATTGAAGAAGTGTACGAACCCTTCTTGATACAGGAAGGATACATACAAAGAACTGCTCGCGGCCGTGAAGCCACCTCCTTGGCATTCAAACACTTAGGCAAATTAGACGGCAGATCGCCGTACAACACTTTGTTTTAAGGGCGATCCCGATAACACAGTCAAACAAAACCATTTCATCCTTCCCCATGACAGTACCTCACAGTGAATTATCGCCAGAGATGCTGAAGCAGCAAATCAAATTATGGGCTGAAGAATTGGGTTTTTTGGCCTGTGGAATCACAGACGCAAATGCTTTAAATCAAAATATCCAATCCCAAACCCAGCAATGGCTGGAAAAGGGTTATCACGGAAGTATGGCCTACATGGAAAACCATTTCGAAAAACGCATGAATCCCAGTTTGCTGTTGGAAGGTGCGGAATCGGTGATCTGTTTGGCTTTCAATTATTTCCCTGACAATCAAAGCATTGAAAGACAAACAGGCGCGGCCTTGAAAGTGGCCAAATACGCCTGGGGTGAAGATTACCACCATGTAATCAAAGAAAAAACCACCCAACTGATGCAAAAAATCCAAACACTTGTCCCCAACTTTCAAGGCCGCGCTTTCACCGATTCCGCACCCGTAATGGAACGCCAACTAGCCCAAAAAGCTGGCATAGGCTGGATTGGCAAAAACAGCCTACTTCTTCGCAAAGGCACCGGTAGCTTCTTTTTTCTGGCAGAAATCCTGTCTAACCTGCCTTTGCCCCCAGACAAACCCTACCCAACCAACCACTGTGGCACCTGCACCGCATGCATAGACGCTTGCCCAACACAAGCCATTATCGCCCCGGAAATCATTAACGCCAATCTCTGCATTTCGTACCAAACCATTGAAACCAAAAACGTTTCCGATCTCCCCCCCGAAAAACACCAAAATTGGGTATATGGCTGCGATATCTGCCAAGATGTCTGTCCTTGGAATTCCTTCAGCACCCCACACCAAGAACCCCTATTTCAACCCAAAGATTGGGTATTCATGAATGCGCAGCAATGGCAAAATAATATCGCCAATCCCCTAGAACTGAAACCCCATATTAAAAAGAGTGCTGCTGAACGGGCAGGACATAAAAAAATCGCCCAACAAGCCGATATCTTACTTCAAAATAGGTAATTGAATTTCGAAGGTTGTACCTTCGTTTATCACCGTTTCAAAGGTGATTTTCCCAGCAAATTGTTCAACAATCTTCTTCACCATCGCCAATCCCAATCCCATTCCACTGTTTTTGGTAGAAAAATTGGGTGAGAAAATTCGCTCCCGCAATTCCTCCGGAATGCCTTTTCCGTTATCCGAAATAAACACCTTTACAAAATCGTTATCGCAAACTACCCGAACGGCAATTTTACCCTCCCTATCTTCTGGAATCGCCTGCACCGCATTCTTCAAAACATTATTAAAAATACGCCCCAACATATTGGCATCCGCTTCCACCCAGATAGATTCCGAAGGCTCTACAAAATCTACAGTAGTACCATTTTCCTTACCCATCAATACTACCGCATCGTGCAAAGATTTGGTTAGATCTACTCGTGTCATCTGAGGCTCAGGCATTTTCGCAAATGAAGAAAATTCCTCCGCCATCTCACTCAAAGCATCAATCTGACGGATCAATAACTCACTGGTTTTTTGGATTTTCTCCTTCAAATTATCATCGTTCCGCTGCAGTGAATATTGCAAATGCTGCAAACTCAAGCGCATAGGCGTTAAAGGATTTTTAATCTCATGGGCAACCTGCTTCGCCATCTCCCGCCAAGCACCTTGTCGTTCGCCCTCCGCCAATCGATTCAAACTCGCGTCCAACTCCAACAACATCTTGTTATACTCCGTTACGAGCAAGCCAATTTCATCATTTCGATCCCAACTTAAGGGTTGGTTTCTTTCGCCAATTCTCACCATCGACATTTGCTTCCGAATCAAATTCAATGGCAGGGCGATGCGCTGCGCCAGCACATAGGCAACAATAATAGCCATGGCAAAAACCAAGGCGAACAAGTTCAAAATAGTAACCGTATAATCCGAAATATCCCTAAATAAATCACGGCGATTAGAGAAATACGGCAAATTCAAATACCCTTTAACATTTAAGTTTTTATCAAAAAGCGCTACATAAGTAGAGAGGTAATTCAAATCGCCCAATGTTTCATTCACAACAGCGGCAGATGAACCCTTGGTTTGCAAAATTTCATACACCTCCGGATTCATCAAGTTTGCGCGGAACTTATTTTCTACCAATTGATTATTGGTAGTTGCATACAAGGTACCATCGGCTTTATACAAATTGATATCCGTATTGTAGTAATCACTCAAATCGTACATCAACGCCGTATTATTTCGCTCAAAAACGGCATTAATATTCACTTTCGACGTTAACATTTGGGCAATTTTGTTGGTCTTTTCCCGCAAATTCGTAACCTGATCGCGCGTGTAACTTTGGATGAAATAATTCACCGTTACCACCAAAACCACCAAGAATGTGGCAAATACAATCCATGTAACATACAATTGCAAACGCGAACTAATATATAAGTCGGCTCCAGAATCAAATGGCAACTTCCGGCGCAATGCTTGTAACAACTGGTTGTTGCGTTTGCTATCGCCCGTAATTCTGATAAATTCGTGCTGAATCCACAATACCAAATAATAAATCAAAACCAACACTATGCCGGCTAAGGCCATGAGGGTAAAGCCCGACATTCCCGCTAAAAACCCAGTGTAGGAGCGGGATAACACAATGGTATTTTGGCTGGAATCGCGCAATACATAGTGGCTAATTCCGTTCTCTGAATCTTCTACAAATCCAGGTTGTAACCACATACTTACAGGGTAATCAAAGCTACCATAAGTGCGGCTCAAACGGTGATTTACATAAATACCAAAACTGTATTGATTATCATTATACAACCGCCTAAGTTTGTCATTATTAACAATTTGCGACAGTCTACCTTCGGTAGCTGAAATCCGAGGAGTAAGAATTACAAAGTAAGTTCCATACTGTTGAGTGGAATCTTTTACATCAAATTTCCCTAAATAACTACCCTTCAATTTCAAATCGTTTACACGAGAAAAAACAGCCGTTACCGGAATACATTCATCACTTTTATACAGGTTGTTCAACACCCCAAAATCGTAGGCATTTTCACCTCGATAATTTCTTCCTTGAGCGTTATAATCCAATATCTGCACCTCAAACGACCCACTTAAATCATTGAAATACAGCCCCCTAAGTCGCTTCTCAAATTCCGCTTTGCTTTCATCGGTACATGTGTAATAATCAACAACTCCTTTATCAATGGTAAGCAGCCATTCCAATCGGGCGATTTTAAACAACGCATCATTATCGCCCCCCATCAAAATTTCATGGGCCAATTCTTTGCGGGTATTTTGTTCTTTTTCGGTGGTGTATAATTGCAATAAAATACTCACCACCAAACACGGCACCAAAACCTTTAACACCACTGGCATCCAAGACTTCTTACCAAAAAGAAACCATTCACCCAACATCCATAGAATGGAAAATAGCGACCAAGCCAAGGTGATTGCTCCATGGAAAGTACCTTGAAAAATCCATGCAGCGGCAATGAGTAATTGAACCAATGACAGGTTGCGCATCAACCATTTTTTCATGGGCTTGAGATAACTCCAAGCCAAATCGTAGAAGTAAAAAAATGCGATAAATTGAATGGCAATTACAGCAACCCCAATAACAGAATAGATTGATACATGGTGAAATTGGTGAAACAAGAAGGTGATATCGCCCTTTACAACCAATGATCGAATGTTATCTAGCAATCCATACAAAATCGAATATGACGCTTGAAACAAAATCGTTACAACCAACCATACCAACCACTTAGCGGTTACTTTTATTTGAAATTGGTCGTAAGCGCGGTTGAAATTGATGCCAAAAAACAAGCCCAATAACGACAGTACCAGCAACATTCCCAAACTGCTATTCCACCAGTGATTGCTGTGGTACAATTCTGGGCCAAACAACCGCATGGCCTTGATTGAAAAAAGAGTGTCGCCGCGTGAAAACAATAATATCACAGCGATATAAACTACAACAATCATTGTTTTCACCAATACAAATCCCAAGGTAGTTTGGATGGTTTGATTCAAGGCTACAACCAAAATTGCCAATGATATCAAAAAAACCACATCCCAAATCCATTCTGGATGTTGGTGGGTACTAACCAAATAAAACAAGGGCAATTGGGTGGTTACAACCGGCATGCTATTCTCAACTGAATTCTGCGAAACCGCAAATTCATTGTCGCGAAATGCATTATTCGGATCCGCTTCATCGGTAAATGATGCAAATTTTTCTTTGGCGATGGGCAACACATAGGCAACCAAAATGGCTCCTTTTCTGAATTTCCAAATTGCCACCGATTGATCACCCATGGATTCGATACTTACCGAATCATTTCCATGGGGATTTACTGGGTAATTTTGGCTCGACCAATAAACAGGCTTCCCCCATTTAAAAACATAGAAATCTAAGGGATTTACAAATTGATGATACTTGGCAAATCGAGCAAAAATGGTAGCATCAGTTTCATTGATGCTGGCCAATTTGAAAATTTCCGTTTTGGTAGAGGCGATAACTTTGGAAGCTTGTTGAATATCTTGCTCTACCCTACCCACCTTCACATTCAGGGCATTCTCTGCACCCAAATTTTGGCTTCTAACCATTAAAATCTGGGCGATTGTACCCAACGCCAAAGCGATGAACATCAAGGTTACATTCGACCGGGTAAAACGCATAGATAATTGAAATTTAAATCGTTAAATTTAACGTGAAACGATCAAAAATACGCAGATGTTTTCAAATAATGATTCACATAATCCGCAACCGCATCCTCCAATGAGGTAAAATCTTGGGTAAATCCTGCTTCACGCAACTGCTTCATATTGGCTTCTGTAAAATATTGATACGTTTCCCTGATATCACTTGGCATATCCACAAACTCAATATTTTCAGGCATTTCCATGGCAGAGAAAACCGCCTTGGTAAGATCCAAAAAGGATCTTGCTGTACCCGTACCTAAATTGTATAATCCACTATTTTTGCGTGTTTCGAAGAAATACATCAACACAGATATCAAATCTTTCACATATATAAAATCGCGTTTTTGCTTGCCATTTTCGTAATCCGGGCGATGGCTCTTAAACAATTTAACGTGTTGGGATTCTTGAATTTGGTTGAATGCATGATACACCACTGAGGCCATTCTCCCTTTATGGTATTCATTGGGACCAAACACATTGAAAAACTTAAATCCTGCCCAAAATGGCGGAACTGTGGGTTGGCCAATCTCATTTTTCAATTGTTGTTCCCTTACCCAAATATCAAAATCTGCTTTCGATTGTCCATAGGGATTCATGGGTTTAAGCAGATGGATTTTTTCAAAATCATCGTCAAACCCTTGGCTGCCATCGCCATAAGTTGCGGCAGACGAAGCATAAATCAACGGAATTGAATGCTGCGTACAAATTTCAAATACCCTTTTCGAAAACGCCACATTCAGGTGTTCCAATAAGGCCAAATCCGTTTCCGCCGTATTCGTTCGGGCACCAATATGAAATATAAATTGAACTTTCTGGGCAATTTCCTCGGTGGAAAACCATTCCACAAACGATTCTCTATCAACCATTTGATAGATTTTCTTACCCTCCCAATTGGATTTTTTTGATGCTACCGAAAAATCGTCAACAGCAACCAATTCACCATACCCCTGACGTTGCAATTCCGCCAACAGCGCCGAACCTATAAAACCAGCAGCTCCCGTTACGATAATCATCCTTACAAACCTACAAGTTTTTTTTCATTCCACAGAATCAAATTCGGCCGCTTCATTCTAATATTGTAGCATAATGAAGCAAAACGGACAGTTGCTAACTTGGATAATTATTGGTGCCATGGTAGTTGGTATCATTACCGGTCAGATTTTATTCTGGCATTTCGATATCAATGGCGATGGGAAATTGGTTGATCTCGAGGCCAGCAGCGCAAAAACGGTGGCCGATTATTTTAAATTATTAACTACCCATATTTTCTTACGCCCCGTTCAAATGACCATTGCGCCGCTGGTATTTACCACCTTGGTTGCCGGAATTGCAAAAATGGACGACATGAAAACCGTAGGCAGGGTTGGCGGCAGAAGCATGATATGGTTCATCTCTGCATCACTGATTTCCCTGTTATTGGGCATGTTCTTGGTAAACAGTTTCAAACCAGGTTACAAAGTAAATTTGGGTGGTGCAGACGCAAACGCGGTGAGCGATATCGTTGGCAAAACCGAAGGCTTTAGCTTCAAAAACTTCTTAGAACATATTTTTCCTACCAGTTTGTTTGAAGCTTTGGCGCACAACGAAATTCTTCAAATTGTTGTTTTCGCCATTGTTTTTGCTGTTGCTTTAAATCAGATTGGTAAAAAAGCACAGCCCATTATAGACGCTTTAGAAGTAATGGGCAAAGCCATTTTGAAAATTGTTGGCTACGTGATGTGGTTAGCGCCATTGGGCGTTTTTGGCGGAATTACCGCAGTGATCGCCACCAAAGGCTTGGGCATTTTAAAAGTTTACGGATATTATTTGGCCAGCTTTTACACCGGAATCGGGCTGTTATGGCTGTTGTTGTTGGGTGTGGGATTCTGGATCTTGGGTAAAAATCTATGGCGATTGCTATCGCACTTAAAAAATCCATTACTGGTTGCCTTCAGTACTACTTCTAGCGAAGCTGTTTTCCCTAAATTATCGCAAGAATTAGAAGATTTTGGATGCGAAAAAAAGGTAGTGAGTTTCGTGTTGCCGTTGGGCTATAGTTTCAACTTAGATGGCAGCATGATGTACATGACATTTGCTTCGATTTTCATCGCCCAAGCCTATAACATTCCATTGGATTATGGAACGCAGTTAACCATGCTGTTGGTATTGATGCTTACATCAAAAGGAATTGCTGGCGTGCCACGCGCTTCTTTAGTGGTGGTTGCCGCTACCTGTGCCATGTTTAACATCCCCGTAGAAGGAATTGCCTTGATTCTCCCAATTGATCACTTTTGCGATATGGGCAGAAGTATGACCAATGTTTTGGGAAATGGTTTGGCGATTTCGGCAATAAACAAATGGGAAAAACCCAATAACGAATCTGTCGCAGAATAATGACTGAAGATCCCCTTCATATCGATTCTTGGCAAACTGGCGATGATACTGACAATGCTGGCTTTTCACAATTCTTGATGAATTCCACCCAAGATTTGATCGAAGAAGCTGCATTTCAGATTGAAAAAGACTTCGGAATGGCCGGTTTTGAGTTTGTCAAAAGGCCTTATTTGCGGTTGGAAGACCTACTTCCAGAGCTTATTTATGCCATAGACGACATTAGAACACACCGTTCTCACCTTTGGATGAAGATTATTTTCAGGGTAGATTTAACCGAAAAACAATACAAATTTGCCAAAGGTTTACATGGTGAACCCGCGGAAAACTTAGCCAAAGCCGTTATTTTGCGAGAATTGCAAAAAGTTTATACCCGCAAGAAATTATCGCAAAAGGATTAACAAAAATCCAATTAGTGTGCAATTGGTTTGGAAGATTTGCCACATTTGTGGAAATTTGCAATTATGGAATTGAAAGACGTAGTATCGGTAACCGGCATGCCCGGATTGCACAAAATCTTGGGTAGAAACAAAAGCGGACTGATCTTGGAATCATTGGTAGACCAGAAAAAATTCTCTACTAACCCACGCCAACGTATTAGCATTTTAAGCGATATCGCCATGTTCACAGACGAAGGTGAAGTGAAATTGGCTCAAGTTTTAACCAATATCAAAGGTTTGGAAGATGGTGGTACTGCCATTCCAGATGCCAAATCAAGTAACGACGAGATTTCAGCTTTCATGGGTAAGGTATTACCAACTTTCGATCGTGAGCGTGTGTATGTTTCTGATATGCGCAAATTGTTCACTTGGTACGGCTTTTTGAAAAACAGCGATTTGGATTTTGCTAACTTGTTGAACGAATCTGATGATTCAGACGATGCCAACACTGATAGCGATGCGCCAAAAGCAGAAGCAAAAACCGCTAAGAAAGCTACTGCCGCGCCTAAAAACACAGCGCCTAAAAAGCCTGCAACTGGTGCAAAAACCAAAACTACTACTCCCCGTAAAATGGGAAGTTAATTCAAAATGAATAAACAATTTTTACCTGTCGATTTGGTAATTAACAGCAAGGAAGACTTGCTCCCTTACTACCAAGAACTTATTGATAGACAACTAGAAAGCCCTGAAGATCTCGGGGCTTTTTTGAAGGATGTATCCGATCTAGAAAGTGCGGTATCGGAGGATATGGCTTGGAGATACATTCGCATGACCTGCGATACCCAAAACAAAGAACACGAACAAGCATACCTCAACTTTGTTCAGGAAATCCAGCCCCATTTGGCACCATTGGAAGATCAGCTGAATAACAAAATCGCTCAATGCGAATTTGCCGCTGATTTGGAATTGGATGCTGAATCCTACCACATTTATTTCAGGGGAATCAAAGGTGCTACCGAAATTTATCGCCAGGAAAACATTCCTATCTTTACCGAAATCCAAACCTTAGCCCAAGAATACGCGGCTATCCAAGGTGGCTTAAATGTAGAGTGGGAAGGAAAAACCTTAACACTGCAACAAGCTTCAAACTTATTGCTCAATACGGATAGAACAATCCGCGAGCAAGCTTGGAAATTGATCTCAGATGCGCGTTTGGCCGTTTCAGACAAATTGGAAACCCTATTTAGCAAAATGGTTCAATTGCGCCATCAAGTGGCCGTAAATGCTGGGTTTGAGAACTACCGCGACTTCACATTCAAATCTCTTGGCAGATACGACTATACCGCAAACGATTGTAAAGAATTCCATCAATCGGTAGAAGCGGCTGTTGTGCCTTTGATGCGCGATTTAATGGCGATGCGCAAAGATTTGATGAAATTAGAGGCGATCAAACCATGGGATACCGCCGTTGATCCAACAGGAAGAAAGCCTTTAAAACCCTTTGAAAACGGGCAAGATCTTTTGGAAAAAGGTCTCGCCTGTCTGGGAACATTAAGACCCTTCTTCAGAGAGTGTCTGGATACCATGAAAACCCACAACCTGTTGGATTTAGACAGCAGATTGGGCAAAGCGCCCGGCGGATATAATTACCCCTTGGCTAAAACCAATATGCCATTTATCTTCATGAATGCATCAGGAAATTTGAGAGACGTGGAAACTTTGGTACACGAAGCAGGCCACGCCATTCATAGCTTCTTGATGGCTCCTTTGGAATTAAATGCGTTCAAAAACACACCCAGCGAAGTTGCTGAATTGGCATCCATGAGCATGGAATTGTTGAGCATGACAGGTTGGGAATCTTTCTTTAGCGATAAAAAAGAATTAAACAGGGCCAAAGCTGAACAATTGGAAGGCATTTTGGGAACATTGCCATGGATTGCTCAAGTAGATGCATTCCAACACTGGATCTATGAAAACCCCAACCATAGCATTGAAGAGCGAAAAGCTTATTGGCAATCGCTTAACAAACGTTTTGGCACTGGAATGGTGGATTATACAGGCTTTGAGCATGTTGCTGAAAGCAGCTGGCACAAGCAGTTGCACATCTTTGAATTGCCTTTCTATTACATCGAATACGGTATTGCGCAATTGGGATCTATCGGAATTTGGAAAAACTACCTAGAAAACCCCGAAAAAGCATTAGATCAATACCAAGATTTCATGAAATTGGGCTACAAAGTAAGCATTCCAAAAATCTACGAAACCGCTGGTGTGAAATTCGATTTCAGCAGTGACTACATTACCGAACTCATGAAATTGGTTCAATGGGAATGGTCGCAGAGCATGGATCAACAATAACCAGCAATTATTTCTTACTCGGGTTGAATTAAAGTTGAAAGGCTGTTGTGGCCTTTCACTGAGTATTGATTGAACTTAATTTATTTCCTATTAATATTAAAACCAATATTTACTTGATTTATTAATGAAACCCGAGAGTTGAAACTAGCCGGATGTATAGCGTTCTCTGCTTCACTATGTATATTTATAATTCCAGCACTCAGGCCAAATTTATAACCCGCTAAAAATCGGCCATATTGCCACTGATAAATAATACTCTGGTCTAAATTTAATTTGATTGGGTTAGTGGGAGGATCATCGACTCTATCCATCTCTCTGCCACTGCCAAAAGTTTGTTTATAATACAAATGGTGGTTGATTTTAAGTCCAATACCGAATTCCGCAATTATTGAATGTCTCTTTTTTGTCCACAGTGTTGGTAAATATGAAATTGAAGGGCAATAATATTCTAAATGATTTTCCTGTCTTTCAATCATACTAGAAACCATATCACTACCTGTATATACATTAGCAAAATGTTGCTCTTCAATACCGAATCCTATTTTAATTCCATGTTTTTTTCTAAAGTATCCTGCGCTTAGACTCAAAACAGGATTTAAACCCAAATTTTCACGATCATATTCTTCAATCCTATCCCAAAGATTTGTCACATGTCCTGAAGTAATATGTAATTGAAAATTAGTATTGGTTTGACTATATGCATCCAAAAAGCCTAAACATGAAAATACGAAAACAAATCCCCACTTTCCCATATTTATCTTTCGTTGTTTGCTGTACCTAAATACCTGCGAATGCCCACTGTACAAAGCAGTTGAAATTTATCATTTTCCAAATTATTTCTAGCTGGTGTACCATCCGCATTCAATCGGTCATTTCTATACCATTTAAATATTTTAAATTTATACTGCCCCTCTAACGTACCAACCAAAGTCCACTTTTTCAACTTCCATTCAATCTCTGTAGCTGTAGTAATGGCTTTATTCTGTATGGATG
>JAGKXC010000182.1 GCA_021151535.1 Sphingobacteriia bacterium
ACTTTGTTGTTGGTAAATGCGGCTCATTCTCAATTGACGGGTTGGCCATCTTCAACCAAAACCCTAAATGTGCCAGATGGTGATATTATCTATTTGGATTCCAATAGAGTTGGCATCACTGCAATTACTACCCCTTCTCCTACTTCAATATTGACTATAAAAACTGGTTCTTTGTCAGGTAATTTAGGTGTCGGGGATTTTTGTTTGTTGATATCCATGGAAGATCCAACCAATACGGGGCTTCATAAAAGTTGCACAATCAATACAATAACTTCAACCACTATTACGGTGACTCCCAATAATTCATCTGGATGGGGTGGTTTTGCTTCCATGTCAAAACTTCAATTGGTTAAAGCAAATGTATATCGAAGTATAACTTTAAATCACGGGCAAATTACTTGTCATCCTTATGATAATGCAACTTATACGGGTGGTGTTATGGCATTTGTTTGCGACACATTTTATTTAAATGCAGGTTATGTGAATGTAAGTGGTTTAGGGATTGCTCCTTATACTACAAATTATGGAATACCTGGAATGGGTGGTGCAGGCTCTACAGTTTATAGTGGAGATGGTGGTGGGTATGATTCTATTCAACTATTTCAAATACAACTACAAATAATAGTTACCCCACTCGAATTAACATGGGTAGGCCAGGAGTTTTAGGGACATTCGCGAATGCTTCAAACGGTGGTGGTGGCGGTGGCCATGGTGGCAAAGGCGTTACATTGGCGAATTCGTATATTAATGGAGATAATGGTTCAGCTGGTGGAAATGGAAGTGTTGTGCTTGATGAGAATGCAAGAAGTGGAGGGATTCTAATTCCTAAAATAAAACTATTAATAGGTGATAATGTTCTTGTTACTTCAAAAGTTGGTAGGTTTTTAAGCACTGGTGGCTATGGGTCAACTGGAGGTAATGGTGGACATGGTGGATATGGCGGCAAAGGAGGTTTAGGTGAAACAGGATTTTGTGATGGGGATACAATATTTTTTTCTGGGGCAAATGGTGGATATGGTGAGCCTGGTTTGCCTGGGAATGGGGGTGATGGTACCAATGGTGGGCAATCGGGTTCTATTTGGTATTTTTCAGATCAAACCTACCCTGTAATTGGAACGAGGTTAGGTCCGCCAATTGCCTATACAGCTCCTAGTTCTGATTTGTTCGAAGTGAATGGTGGAGAAGCAGGAATGGGTGGTGAACCCGGATTGGCATGGAAAACCAATTATTATTCAACTTCTAAATTCGATACTACATTGTGCAGTCCATTGGAATGGTGTGCTGATTCGAATCTTACTGTAGAATGTAATTGTGATTCAATTTTTAATAATATGGTAGGAAGGCAAAATGCGGAATACAGCCAATTAGGTGGATATGCGATTTTAAATATGGATGGTTCACAAGATTATTATTTTGATTCTACATGGGGTGTGCTAAAATGGGAAAAATCATCTCATTACCATTATGTATGCCCAATGGCAAATGCTACTGATTTTAAAGATATTATAAAACTTCTGGGTGCCGCTCGATTAACTCCTTATCAAAATGATCCGTTAGCAAATATTCGAGTTGTTTTGAAGTCAGGGAAGGTGAGATTTGAAGTGTTTGGAACAAAATGGCCGTTAGCAGAATATGATTTTGTAAGCCATACTTTAACTGATTTAGACGATCCCGCAAGAAAAAAAGTAAAAGAAGCTGATTGTTTATATAGTTATGCTGCAAAATTATCAATATTGTTATTTATGATATTTTTGGGAATGAGGTTTTGAAACAAACACCTCAGAAAAAACAATTTCAAATAATGATAGATAAATTGTCTGCGGGGACATATAATGTTGTTTGTGAAACAAATAATTTGAAAATTTCACAAAAGTTTATTAAATTGAGTCACTAATAAATTAATGCGGCGGCTAATATTTATATTGACGTTTATAATTACCCAGGTGGGATCATCTCAAAAGAACATTGAGATGGTCCCTAATGGGGATTTTAGTCAAATGGATGTCGCTCAATTGCCATTAGATAGATGGACTGGTTATTTCAAAGATAAATGTAGGCCTTCTTATAACAATCTTATTATTAATTCATTTGACAATCTAAATGTATTGGATGTTTATGGTTTTTCTATAATGGGATTTCATGCCAATTATTCAAGTCTTGATTACTGGTTAACTGGGTTGGGTACTCAACATCTTTTAAGGAATTGGTTTCCTTATCGTTTTGATAAGAATAAATTAGTTGATTTTGATTCAGTCGTTTACCAAGACACATTTCATTTTTATAAAAGAGGACAATATGTAAACAGTAGGAATTATAAAGTTCCTCAGAATAATTGGGCTTATAATTCAGATTTTTCTAAAGTGCGCGTTTGTGGTAAGAATCTTTATTCAATGGCTGCTGAATTGGCAGAACCAACGCGACGAGGCGCATATTATTCTTTGGATTTGGATTTGAGTTATGATATTCAAACTTATTTGAATACATTGTTTTATAAGGGGTATTTAAGGGATAAAGAAGATTCTTTGGCTGCAAGATTTCCATTTATTAATCAGATAGATTGGGGCAAGAAAGAACTTCATACGTGGAGCGATTGGGCTATATTGCAAGAATGGTCTTGTAATGTGACATTGGATAGTGGGATTTATGCACGTAATAATAATTTCCAACTAACTCTATTGAATAGTTATTTTAGGGATTCTTTGAAAGAACCGGTAAACGATTTCAAACAGTGCATTTGGAGTATGCCCTTGATCTCTATCGTGGATAAGGAACTGCATTTTTCGAGAAGTTTTAAAGCGGAAAGTGAATTGAATTGGATACAATTGGGTCAAAAACATCCCGATAGTGTCCAATACTTTGCCAATGATACCATTCGTTTCTCGAATAATGAAGATAGTTTGCTCAACTTTATAACAGATGGTGGTCGGCATTCTCCTTATCAAATACCTGCTTCTTTTAGGTTCCATTCTAATTTAATTAATTGGCCCTTTGTAAAACAATGGCGTTATCCTGGTAAGATTAGGCGTTATGCCGATAAGGTGTTGCGCAATGCAGACTATTTCTTGGATAATTTGTCGTTGAAGCCCGATATGTATCAAAATGGCAAAATTGCAGCGCCATCCGTGCTCTGTAAAGCAGATACCTTTCTGGCGTTCATTCCTACCGGTGAAAAAGTAGTGTGGCGGGATTTGCTCACTGGAAATATCCTCTCCAATGCGGATTCATGCTGGATACATTTGAAAGATTCCGTTTCCATTGAAGTAATAGGCAATGGGATAGCTGATACATTGAATTACTCTGTGCGTAAACCCAATTCACCATTTTCTCAGTCGGTTTACCGATTGTGCCTTGGAGATAGTTTAACATTTGCTTCGCAAAAC
>JAGKXC010000063.1 GCA_021151535.1 Sphingobacteriia bacterium
TCAATCGCACTTCGGATTCTTTGCCGTATGTGATGCTCAAAAAATCGAGCATGGGTAGCAGGAATCGCCGGGCTGATAATGCAAAAGCCATTGAATATGCCTATAAGTGGGACGGAAACAAATTGGCATTGTCAGATTTTTTCACCCTTGGCGGACAGCAAAAATGGCGTAATCAAAAGGTGCGCGTAATGCTTTATGTGCCTATCGGTTACAAAGTAAAGGTAGATGAAAACTGTATGGATCGATTGGAAATTCGATACAATGAGTATTCTGAATATTACTTTGAGCAAGGGAAGGAAGGATATAAGCCCATTTTGATTGCCCCAGATGGCAATGTACTGGGCGAATAATCACTGTCTGCACCTTCTGTAACAATGATATTTTAAAAGGGCCTCCACCTTAGTAAGGTAGGAGGTCCTTTAAGTTTAAGTTGATATTCAATCGGATTTGGTTGTTCCAAGGCGTGTTGCCAAATGCGCTTTTGATGTTGGCGCTATTGATTACAGGAATGTAAATGCCAACAAACTCTCCAAAGCGAATTCCAATTCCGGCAGTATGCATGAAGGTTTTTCTCTGGGTTTTATAGCTTTCTGCTACACCCATGTCATAATACAATCCAAAGATTTTTGGACCCACAGGTAGTGTTAAATAGGTATTGAAGGTAAGCGCTGTTCTGGTAGATAATCCTAGGGATGTTGTGCTTTTCATTCCGCCTTGGTCATTGGCGCGCTGTTGCGCGAAAGTTTGCGATAAATCAGAATTGCCAGAGCGGTTAAGGAAAAGATTTTCTGCAAAATAATCCCTTTCCCCCAATGCGCCTGTCATGGAATATCCCAATCTCTCTAAACCATCGATTTTACTTCCATCTACTGTTGCGAATTTTTCGCCCCAAATGGTACCAGCAAACGCGCGAATTTGGAAAGTGCGGGTTTTATAATATCTCCAGTTCAGTTGCGCAGTAATACTGTTTCTAAAAACACTGGTTGTTTTTTCCAGTGAGGCAGGGAAGAAATTGTTGTAGCCACCTGAGGTAGTTGAATCTGCGAACTGGACAATTTGACTTAAATACTCGTTGCTAACGGCTGCTCTCCAAGTAAGCTTATTTAAGGTTTTCTTTGCTTGATATTTAATTTGAATACCGTTGGTGTTGATGTTGTTGCTAACAATTGTTCCTGGGTTTTTTGGATCAAAAACAATACCGTTTAATGGTTGATTATAGACATTTCGGTTGATGAGTTGGCCAGTGCCTTTAATGAGTAATGAATGGGAAAAACGGAAATTGGTTTTGGTATTTCGATTACCAAGGTTGATATTGATAAATGGATTCACGCTAACGAAGATATTTCCTATATTTATATCGTTTCTTACATAGTTAACGGTTTTGTAGTTGATAATATCATTGTTGCTTCCGAACAAGAAGCCAGTTAATCCTATGCTAGACAAAAAAGAAGTTCGCTTCGGGTAATAGTGATGGGTGTATTGTACTATTCCTCTTAAAGCATTGTTTTTAAAAGAATACATCGGCATAATTAAAGCAGTATTCTTTTTAAGTGGCAATCCGTAATTGTGCCATAAAACTCCCAGCATAAAGCGGTCTGCAGCATTCCATCCAATAACCGGAACCCAAAATGAGTTTGTTTTTCCAGGTTCGTGATTACCTGTTAGAAATTCGATTTTTGCGGGATAATGTTTCGGGAAAAGTTTGTGGTAATAGAAGACGTTATTGTGTGATTGCAATTCCGGAATGCGATTGTTTACATCGATTTGAAATTTTTGAATTTGATGAGGAGGAAGTGAAGTAGGTATGAAAACAGAGTTATTTGAAAGTAATTCTGTTTTAGGTTTGGAGCGGTTGAATATTAAGTTAAAAGCAATAATCTTTTGACGCTCAATTAAATCTGTTTTAGAGCTTAAATTAGTCCAACTTGTTGCGACGATTTTATTGTTCGTGTCAATTATTGAAACTGATACCGGGCATTCAATTTGCCCTACATTTTTTACCTTTACCAAATATCCATCCGTATTTCCAGAAGATGCCGGTTTAACCGATTTAATGGTGTAATCAATATACTTGGTGGTTTGGATAATGTCTTTGAACAGATAGTTTAGGTTCCTATGTGAATTTTGTTGAAACACATTTTGTAAATCTTCGGGTTGCGGATGTTTAAAGCTCCATTTATTATAGTAATCTCTAAAGCAAACATCAAATAAGGAATCGCCCAAATTTTCTCTTAACATGTTAAACACCAGGCCGGTTTTTTGGTACATGATGATACCGTAATTGATGGATGTGAATTCTGCTGAATGGGTGCAGATGGGCTGGTCAACCCCAAGGCTTTGAATCATGCGAACAGAATATAGGCCTTCATCGCTGTGGGTAAAGCTTTCTAGGTGCAGGCTCAATTTCTTTGGTAAACCCATGCTCTCCTTCAAGTAATTGTTGTTGGGGTATTTGGTTTCCATATAACGCATTTCGTTGAGTGTATTCAAGCCCTCATCCATCCATCCGTTATCTCGTTCGTTGCTACCCAATATGCCATAAAACCAGTTATGCCCTACTTCGTGCACGATTACAACTTCCAAACCAGATTTGGTATTTGAGTTGCCAATTACAGTAACATTTGGGTATTCCATTCCTCCACCTGCACTGATTGTTCCATCTACCGCAGTAACTTGGTTGTATGGATAGTTTCCATTCCATAGTGAATAATAATAGATGGCATCTTGTAAATATTCCTGTGAATATTGCCACAATCTTGCATTTTGGGGCGTGAATAAAGACCAAGTAGTAACTTTTCTGGTTGATCCCGGTAATTCAACAGAACCCTTGTTAACGATGAAAGTTTTATCGGCGAACCAAGCAAAATCATGTACTTGCGATTGAACATAATGTAAAGTTTTCCATTTGCTGCTAGATTCAGGCGTTTTGGTTTCTAAATTTTCATATAGCTTAGTTGATTCCTGCTTCAACTTTGGAAAAACGGGCTTTACGGGCGATGTGCTCGCAAGGTAGTCTAATCGAGCAATTTCACTTTCTGTTTGCAAATCACCTGTAGATCCAACGGTGTAATTGTCTGGCAGTGTGATTCTTACATCGTAGTTTCCATATTCTGAGTAAAATTCGCCTTGGTTTAAGTAAGGCATGGCATGCCATCCGTTTTTATCGAAAACTGCAGGTTTTGGGTACCATTGAGTAATCTGATAAGCTTGCCCAATATGGCCCATTCTGGATACGCTGGCATCTGGAATTCGAATGCGGAAGGGCGTATAAATTGACACTGAATCGCCCGTTTTTAAAGGGGTAAGCAATGTTACATAGCAAATATCTACATGGGTAGCATCATAGCGCCATTTAAACAGTTTTCCATGGTTGATTTCTTCTGCGTTGGTATTGGCCCAGAATGTGAATTCCAAAGAATCGATTCCGCCGAAATCCGTTGAATTGCTGCCGTTGAGTTTGCTTTTGCCCAAATTTTTTAATTGCTTAGCCAGTGCGGTTTTGGAATTTGCATAACCATTGGCCCACAAGTGAACGGGTATTTCAGTAATTTCTACAGGAGAATGATTGATATACGTGAAGTTGATATTGCCATGAAGTTGGTGGTTTACATCATCCAGTTTTACGTTGATTATGTAATTTACTTGTTGTTGCCAATAACTATCCAATGGGGCTGAAGCAGCATGTACATGGGCGTTTTGCGCAAAAATATTTACAGGCGATAGCAGGGTCGCTACCACCAATGTTAAGGTAAATTTTCTCATGGGCAGAACAAAATTACGGCTTTAATAGCTTAATGCTAGGTATTTGAATCGATGGAGGAGTAATAAATTTGATGAAATACATGCCGGAAGTAAATTGTGTGGCATCGATTACTGTTGACTGGTTGGCCAAGCAATTGCCTTGATAAATCATTTTGCCTGCAATGTTGAAGATGACAAATTGCGTTTGAAATGGAATGCCGCTCAGTTGCCAATTATCTGAACTTGGATTGGGATAGGCTTTTACCTGGTATGTTCTTAATGCTTGAGTAGCATGAGGCACTACGCTGTTTTTTTGCGTGGTATCAATTTCCGGAATATAGGGTTCATGAATTACGGCCACCTTTTCATAACATTCTGGATAAGGTTGTAATTCATTTAAGGGTTGGTTATATACCATTACATGGTCAACTGAAAAAGAGGAAGGCAAGGAGGGACCGGAATAACACTTAAACGCGTAGTTAGCTTTCCCTTGTGGCAGGTTTTTTCGGCCAATAAATGAAAATTGGCAATTAGCTCCTGAACCAGCCTGAATCAATTTGTTTTTGTCGGCACCAACCTTTGTGAAAATGGTAGCTAATTTTTGTAAATCTGAATTTGATACCATTTGATGGCTAATAAAAACGAAATAATCGCCAGAATCTAATCCGTCAATAACTTTTGACCAGAATGAACTATCGCTGGCTTGAGCATCGTAATACAATTGGCTATCAATGGGGTAGCCGTATGATGTCCACATTCTACCTCCAGGGCATGTGGGCATTACAGTGCTGGGAGTTTGCTTTAATGTGTAAGGATTGATGGGCACACCAAAACACTGGTATCCTGTTTTTGCTTCGCAACTATTTTGGGTCATGGATGGATAAGCCGTTGCAAACCAGTGAATTCCTTGTTGATCGGCGCGGGAGGCAGTATAAATGCGTTTGAAATCGCAGGTAGATCCTGCTGGAATGGCATTGTAGACTGTGAAACCAACGGTTTTATTGACAAAAATACTGGCATTGGCGGGCATAATGGTGTCTCGGTTTATTTCGTCATAATTAACCGACATTGCCACCATGATTCTCGAATTTGGAAATAAAGTATCTTTTATGCTGCATCCGTAGGTTGTTTTGTATTTCCAAGTGTATTTTAGTCCTTTCGAAATCATTTGGGTTTGGATGTTAAAAAAAGGTTGCATGGGATCGTTGGTCCAGGCCAAAAATGTGGGCTTCATATGGAACCAATTCAGCGTAAAGCTAGTGGCTTTGATGGTGTCTGTTCCCGTGTTTTTAATATACCAGAGCGTTGAATCACTGTACTTTTCATATTCCAGAACAAATCTCTGTGCAGTTAATTTTGAATGTAATAGCTGTAAAAAAATAAATAAGATACAAAATTTAATCTTGGTAAATCTTAGCATAATTCGAATTTAAAGAAATGACTACTTATTACACAAAGGTTGCATTTTTTTTACTTAGATGCCCTTAAAACAGAGTATTTTTGAGACATGGAAACTGCACAAAATCATACTCAAGCACTTAGAATCTATGTGAACTTACCGGTGAAAGATGTTCAAAAGAGCATCGCTTTTTTTTCTTCTTTGGGATTTAATTTTAATATGCAGTTTACTGGTGAAACTGCCGCGGCTATGGAGTTGGGCGAGAATATGTTTGTGATGATGCTTTGCCATGATCATTTCTCTCAATTTACTCGGAAAAGCATTGCCGATGCTACCAAAACTACCGAAGCATTGGTTTGTTTTGAAGTCAGTTCTCGTGAAATGGTTGATGAATTGGTTCAAAAGGCTGTAGCTGCAGGTGGAAAGTTGTATGCCGAAGCGGTAGATCACGGTTGGATGTATCAGCATAGTTTTGAAGATTTGGACGGACATCAATGGGAAATTATGTACGCCGATTTGAGTAAATTCCCTCAAGGATAATTCGTCATTAAATGAAATTGATTCGCAATTTATTGCTGCTGTTGGCGTGCTCATTGCAGTTCGCTCGTGCACAGGTATTGGTTGTGAATTATCAGTTAAAAGCAGGAAATTCTCTGTTACAATTGGGCGATAGTTTTCTGGCTAATGGAAAATGGTACAGGCTAGATGTCTGCAAGTTTTACTCAGGAGCTGCGCCCATTTCCGTAGGCAAAAAGCCGAAATTTACTTGGCGACTCGTTGATTTTTCAAAGCCTGAATCGTTGATTCAGGGATTTAATTTTTCCCGAAAAACTGAAAAGATTTTCATTGGCTGGGGGGTAGATAGTATTACGCAAGAAACCTCAAAATTTAATGGAGATTTGGATCCCTTGCACGGAATGTATTGGACATGGCAATCGGGTTATATTCAGTTGAAGTTGGAATGCACGGAGTTGAGTGGGGAATCGCATGAAAAAAATGGAATTCAACTGCATATCGGAGGGTTTACATTACCGTTTAAATCCAATTTTATGGAGGTAATGGATTTTCGTAGACAGTCAAAATCTGGCAATGATTCATTGCAAATAGTTTTGGATGTTGCAGGTTTTTTAAGTGGAATTTTTGAAGCTCGAATGGAGGATGCCAAAGCGAGTAATAAAGTTTTGACTTCTGCGGATTTGCAAAACATTAAAATTATGTCGCCCTCGAAATGGTCCAATATAGCTGTTGAAATTTGGCAAAAAAACACGGTTGTTAAATGGAGGCAATAGTGGGGGAATGAATGTAAAAATTGTGCAATGATGAGTGTTTTACGAGCAAAATTCCATAGAATCAAAGGTCAGAGGTTGGCAGTTATCCGTTTGGTTTTTGCATGTTTCAGTTTAATGATTTTGGGTTTTGCAGGTAAGAGGGATTGTGACTTTGGGCTAACGCCGGCGCATTTCCCAAGGCCTGAGTACAATGATGGAATCGTGAGGCTAAATCCGTATCGGGTTACGCTGGGTAGGCAGTTGTTTTATGATCCAATTTTATCTCAAGATAGCAGTGTTTCCTGCGCTTCTTGTCATTCGCCATTTCACGCTTTTGCACATGTGGATCACGATTTGAGTCATGGAATTCACGATTCAATTTTGGATCGAAATGCGCCTGCATTATTCAATTTGGCTTGGAGTAGATTTTTTATGTGGGATGGCGCGATACATAGGTTGGATGCACAGCCGCTTGCACCAATAACCAGTGCGCGTGAGATGGGTAGCGATTTGAAAACGGTGTTGCTGCGTTTGAACCAATCGCCCTATAAAAAATGGATAAAAAGGAAGGGATTGGGTGATAGCTTTTCTTCGGATTTGTTGTTGGCTGCTTTGCGTGATTTCCAATTAACATTGGTTTCTGCCACTTCTCGTTATGATTCTATGGCGATGGGAATGCTAGCTTTTTCTGATCAAGAAAATCGTGGCTATTTGCAATTTAAGAAGCATTGTAGTAGTTGCCACCACGAGCCATTATTTAATCAAAAAGGATTTGAAAAAAATGGACTTCCTGCAGGAAGAAAGCAGGATCATTCTTTGGATTTGGGTAGGATGTTGGTAACTGGAAATAGTGAGGATAGCTTGAAATTTAAGGTTCCATCTTTGCGGAATTTGCGGTACACTTATCCGTACATGCATGATGGAAGATTTAAAAATTTACAGGGAGTATTGAAACATTATCAAGGTGTTTTTGGTTTTTCTGATTATGAAAAACAAGATATCATCGCATTTTTATTAACTCTAAATGATCCTCGTTTTGTTCAAGATCCTATGCATCATTTTTCGTCAATAAAGATTTTGCAATAATTGCAAAAAGTTTGTTTGAAATTTATCGATAATTGGTGTTTAACAACTTGATATGTTGGATATTTGTTTTCTTCAATAATAATGATGAAAACGAATATATTGGTGCTTTTGGCGCTTTCAGGTTGGGTTTCGAATGCAAATGCTCAGGAAACAGACCCCGTAATAACGTCTTGGTTGCAGAATAATACCCAAACAGGTAGTTATTATACCACAGGAAATTCTACTGCCGCCAGCAATGGATTGTTAGTGAATTGTCAGAGTGTGAAATATAGCAACTCCTGGGTTTATGTGAGTACCAAAGGGATTCCAAGTTATCCTACGGGGCCATTTCAAGATGGCAATCCATCACAGGCCACGGATCAGAATGGTATTTTTAAGTTCCCTCGTGTGCCACAGAAAAATACGGGCACTCCAGTTGCAACGAACATGGGGAATATTGGCATATTTATCAATGGTGTAGCTTTGTTTGACTTTCAAGATGGTGTGGCATGGAATACGGCAACCAGTTCCTGGTGTGGCGGTCCGGGTAATCCACCCTGTTCAGGTACTAAATATTGGACCCGTGATGCAGTTGTTTTTGAGAGAAAGGGATTCGATTGCGCCAAAGGACATCCGGCTCAAGGCAATTACCATCATCACCAGAATCCCTCGGCATTTAAGTTGGATAAACAAGTCTTGTCTACCATTTGTAATTTATACGACGCAGACGGATTATATGCTATAGATTCAACCAAGCACTCACCATTAATTGGTTTTGCTTATGATGGATACCCAATTTATGGGGCGATGGGTTATAAAAATACGGATGGTACTGGCGGCATTGTTCGAATGAAATCATCTTTTTCATTGAGGAATATTACTGCAAGAACCCATCATGCAGATGGTACGGATGTGCCTGATGGTCCAGCGATTAGCTCTACCTATCCTTTGGGTACATTTAAAGAAGATTATGAATTTATTACGCCAACTTCAAGTGATTATTTGGATGAGCACAATGGTAGATTCTGTGTTACCCCTGAGTATCCCAATGGAACGTATGCATATTTTGCTACCGTAGATGTCAATTGGAATTCAGCATTTCCATATGTTGTGGGTACTACTTATTATGGTGTGAAACAAGCGGCTAAGGTTACTGCTATTTCTGAAACCGTTACAACTTATTCGCCATCTGCAGGCGTGAATTTGGAGGGTGGGAAGATGCAATTTGCAGTTCAAATTGTACCCAATCCTGCTGCAGATTTTATCGCAGTTCAATATTTGGGCTTGGTGAAAACAACCGTTACAATTTCGTTATTGGATGTACAAGGTCGGATAGTAAAATCATCTAAAGTTGAGCCAGGCAGCACCATTGGGTATATTGAAACCCAGGAATTGTATGATGGGAATTATATAATTAAAGTACAACAGGGTGATCAAATTCAATCGCAGGTTGTTTTGATTCATCACTAGTTTCTGAGGGTTGTACAACATTTTTAATTTGTAAAACGTCAAGGATGTTGAAATTAAGTTTTATGAAGAATAATAAATTATTGAATATTCTTCAAAGAGCATTTATTGGCAGTTTACTAATAATTAGTTTTTTGAAAACCGGTGCTGTTTTTGGGCAGTTGTATTTTAATGCACCGATGGCTACCTGCTATGATTATAAAAAGGATCGTTATTATGTGGCCAATTACGGTGCCAAGGAAATTTTAGAAATTGATAGAGCGGGCAATAAAAAACAATTGATTTTTGGGTTGAAAGCCCCAGTAAATGTTCAATTTGGTAAATTTCCTTTGGGTTATGCGGTTGTGATAATTGATAGTACGCGTTGGGTTTTAACAGATACTTCTGGTAAGGTTTTATTAGATACAGCTATTGCTGGTATGGGTGCAATTTCAGATTGTGTATTAGATGAAAAATCAGGGGTGCTATACACTACTGATAAAGTAAAGGGTAAGATTTGGGCTATGGAATTTCAAAGTTCCGGAAGTTGGAGAGATGTGAAGTTTTCTGAATTCTGTACTGGTATTCCAAAGGCTTCAGCTCTGATATTACAGCCCAATAAAAATAGACTTTTGGTTGTTCAAGATACATTGAATAGCAAATTAATAGGTGTAGATTTATCTACAGGGGCGGCAGGAAGTTTACGCTCGTTAAATTTGAGCAATGTGGTAGGATTGGCGGAAGATGCTCAAGGAAATTTGTATATCGCCGCGCAAGCCGAACAATATATTTATCAGTTAAATCGATTTTATAGTGGTGCTCCAAAGGCTATTTTAAGAGAACCTAAACCTGGCGATGTAACAATCAATAATTACAAAGATGAATGGGCTTACTGCTGTATCCTTTGTGGAAAGGTATATGTAGCCAGATTGCATATTTTTGGTCCGGGTACAGAAGAAAGGAAATGTGCGGGAGATTCTGTTTTGTCTGGTAAAAACATTTTCCTAAAGAACATTGGAACATTCGAGGCTGGAAATGAATTTGTGATGGAGTTGAGTAATGAAAAGGGTTCTTTTTTATCGCCCTTTGAAGTTGGGAAAGTGGCAGATACAATTGTGCCTTCTATGATTACAGGCGTATTGCCGAAAGGAATACCTTCTGGTTTGGGCTATCGTTTGAGGTGGAAAAGCACGAAACCTGCAGTGGAAGGTTGGTTGGTGATGACGGAGATTTTACCTGCTTTGCCTTTGCAATTAAGTGCTGCCGGAGATACAATTGTTGGTTGTGAAGTAGATTCGATTATTTTGAATGCGGGCGTTGATACAAGTCGTATTTTTTATTACAGTTGGTATGTAGATGGAGACTCGGTGGCTGTGAAATCGGCATTTGAATCCAAGATCAAATTGAAGTTAAGCAACAATTCCAATGTAAAAGTAGTTGCTCAAGACCTAGAATATGGATGCCGCACTACGGATTCGGTTTGGATGTACCGTGCGAGTAATCCTAGGGTGCAGGTGTTGGATACGTTGATCCAGGCATGTACTGGAAGTAAGGTAGATTTAGGGCGATTAGCCGCAGACAAATCAATGGCCAATTGGGGGTTGAAAGTGCGGTGGAGGTTGAGCGCTTTTGGATTTGATACGATTTGGTATAATCAATTAGATAGTATTCAGCGAAAAATTGTGGTTTATGATTCAGATGATGTATTGGGTGAGGCGAAAAATTATTGGGGATGTAAGTTGAATTGGCAGCAGGAAATTGATGTTTTGAAGTATGATTCAATTTCTTGGAAGTTTTTATCTGATAGTATGTTGGAAGTGGTGCACGCCAATGCCGATAAGCGCGTGTTTTGGTATAGGAATGATGTTTTAATGCCGGATACCTTTGAGAAAATCACATTTACTCAATCATTAGATACCCAGCGTTTTAGGGCTTGCACTGGCGTAGATGGAAGTTGCAAATATTGCACGGAGGAATGGGTTGTTGTTCCGAAAATAAATCATGTGAGTTTCTTGCGCTATGCCCACGATGGAATTCAATTGTATCCAAATCCCGTGGTTGATCGCTTGTATGTGCAGCAAACAGATGTTTTAAATATAGAGAAATATTACATCTCGGATTTGTGTGGTAGGATTTTATTGCCCGTTAAATTAATTGAAAAATCAGGTAACGACGAAGTTGTGGAATTGGATGTTTCGGT
>JAGKXC010000183.1 GCA_021151535.1 Sphingobacteriia bacterium
TCACCAATAAAACGTATTTATCCTTTTGATTTAATCCAAAAAACTCAATCCTCGTTGTAAAATTAAATGGATTAGGAAACACATTAAATCCAATTATTTGGATACATATAATTACTCTTATTACTATTAAAAAACCGTAATTGAGAATCTATGGATATATTCTTCCCCTTATTAAAATCAAATTCATTGCTTAATTTCGTATCCAATTCCCAAATTTTATTAGTAAAAGGTGTTTGAGAAAAAACAAAATTATTAATTAATAAAAACCAAAACAATAAGCTATTTTTCATTTATTACTTGCATTGATTTCAAAACAGTACTATTACAAATTAAATTAAACAGGTATATGCCACCAGACAATTGAGAACTGTCATATAAGATTGATTGTAAATTATTCACAAGTTCTAATTTATTAATTGTTTTACCCGCAAGATCAGTCACCAATAAAACGTATTTATCCTTTTGATTTAATCCAAAAAACTCAATCCTCGTTGTAAAATTAAATGGATTAGGAAACACATTAAATCCAATTATTTACCATTTGTTCTGAAGGACAACAATTATCTATTCTAGACTGTAAATTCTGTAGCTGCGCTTGTAAATCACTCATTCCCTCATTTAAAGAACTAATTTCATTAGACATTGAATTAAACAAACTTTGAAAAGAATCAGATTTTGATTTCAATGCTTTTACCCCCTCAACCAACAAGGCTCCCATATTACCATAATTAATATAATAAACACTGTCAAAAGTAGGTTTAGACACTAATTCCGGTAGAACATTCTTCAATTCTTGCGCAATAAATCCATAATACCGGCCATTTAAAGATGAATCATAATTAACAGAATCATTCTTATATCTGTAAGTATAACCCATCAACTGCCCTATTTTATCTAAAGCAGAAACAATTGGTTGAACATCCTTTTTGACTAAACTATCACTTCTAACCCAAGCACCAATTCTATAAAAAATATTAGGAGACAAAATTCTTGTATTACCTTGAAGTGTTTTATTGGATATCTTATTTCCTACAATCAAATTATTACTTAAATTTAAATTCCCTATTACATCAATACCGTTATTCGCACGAATTAAATTATCCGCAATGATTCCTTCTTTACAGTAAACTTGTCCTTTACCCAAAACATAAAAAGTATGTTGATCACTATAATCTACAATATAACATTTTGTCAAGGCCCTGTTTGCTGATGCAATCATACTCCACTGATAATCTTGAAAATGAGTATTAACTAAACTCAATGCACAATAATTAGATCCGTTAATCTGAGATTTATATATTGTGTCAATATTATTCGAACCAATTGACACTCTACCGCTTTTCATCACTTTCAGCTGTCCAAACGAATTAATTACAACCAATACCACAAAATTAATCAAAATAAATAATTTTTTCATGTAGGAAAATTAATTTAAATAAATTTAAATACAAACACCCTAAACATACCATATTACAAATATTAATTATATACAACATCCAACAAATTACTAATATTTGTAACCTACACGTAAATCGAGTTAAAGCTAACCTTCAACTATATCATTCACAACAAAAGGAAATTCATGAAAACATGCCAACAACTTCTCGTAACTACAATTATTCTTCACCAACATATTCCGTCTTTGCTTTCTCAATGTATTATCCTTAATATTATAGGTATCTGAGATTTCTTTCATCGTCATCCCTTTAGACAAATAGTACAACAACTTCTTTTCTGAACTGGTTAACAATAAAGGATGTGGCTCCCAATTATCAGTTGATTTAGATAGTATTAGATCAATACGTGGACTGATATAATTATTTTTCGATAGTGCTTCAATCAAACCAAATCGAATGGTTTCAATTGTTTCAAACAAACTAATATAACTAGATGCTCCGAATTTTAAAGCTAAATTCACAGACGTTTTACTTTCAATAAACGACAAAACAATTATTGGGATTCGGTGATGAAAACAAAACTCAATTAAATCAAATGATAACTTCCTGTTATCACATTGCAAATCTGTTACTACCATGTCATACATAGTTTCTTTAGCTAAACAAGATTCTAACAATGCAATAGCATGTAAAGGCGATTCTATTGAATCAACATGAATATCTTTACGTGTGCAGTAAAAAACGTCAGTAATTGCACTTTGCAGAATATCTGTAGAAGTAATATTAAGTATCTTCATTTCTATCAATTCGAGCACCTAAGTTGTTGTAAGTAAAAATCTAATTATTTAAAATTACCATACAACACACTTATCAATCAAATAAAAAAAAATGGGACTTACAAATTCAGAGGTAAAAAGGCTAAATAAACTACCAATATTGGTAATCCAAAAAAAATACTATAGTGATATATCACTAT
>JAGKXC010000001.1 GCA_021151535.1 Sphingobacteriia bacterium
ATCGCCCTTGTGTATGGTGGCGTGTCACAAATTAACCAAGTAAAAGACATCCGCCGTGGCGCACATATCATTATCGCTACTCCTGGCCGTTTATTGGATTTAATCGAACAAGGTCATATCAACCTTTCAAAAGTGAAAACATTTGTATTGGATGAGTGCGATCGTATGCTTGATATGGGTTTCATCTCCGATATCCGTGAAATTGGCAACTTAATCAAAACCGAAAATCGCCAAACACTTTTGTTCTCAGCTACAGCAGCGAGAGAAATTCGCGATTTGGCAGCCGATATGTTGGTAGAACCAGCGTATATCGATATCGCCCCTGAAAGCCATCAAAAACCAAATATCAATCAATTGCTTTATGCCGTTGATCGAAACGATAAATACGATCTTTTAAAAGATTTAATCGAAGAGCAAAACATTGATCAAGTTCTGGTTTTCACCAAAACCAAACATGGTGCCGATAGATTGGTACAAAATCTTAATCGCGATGATTATTTCGCTGTTGCAATCCATGGCGATAAAAGCCAAAGAGAAAGATCTAAAAACTTGGATCTTTTCAAAAGAGGTCGCGCTAGAATTCTTGTTGCCACCGACGTTGCAGCAAGAGGCGTGGATATCAAAGAATTAAACTATGTTTTAAATTATGATATGGCGTTGGATACCGATACCCATACCCACCGTATTGGTAGAACAGGTAGAGCAGGTGCTACAGGTACCGCTATTTCCTTTAGCGATAATCAAGAAGCTCGATTTGTTAGAGATGTTTTAAAGCAACAAGGACAAGATTCTATGACAATGATGGAACACCAATACCAAATTGAAATTCCTTGGCGAAAACCACCTCAAAAAGGCAGAAGATCTGATGATGCTGAAAGACCAAGCAGAGGTGGAAGAGGTAATGGCCAATCTAGAAATGAAGGTTCAAGAAATGGTTCTTCTAATAACCGTGGAAGAGATGGAAAAGGTGCGAAAAAATCATTCCAACCATTCTCAGATTCATTCAATTTAGAAGGAAACGAAGTAAATTCTTACAACAATAGAGGATCTGAATTTAGAGTAATTGATAATAAAAAGTCAAAAAACAAAAATGGTGGTAACGATACCGTAAACCCAAATACTGGCAATAAACCAACCAAAAACCTAAATAAGCAAGGCTCTAACTTCGATGATATGGAATTCTTAATCATCGATGAATTGTTCAAAGAAAGAAGCAATATTAGCCCTAAAAATACCGAGGCTAAAGATAAAAAGTCAAATGGATGGGGTTCTACCAGAAAAAATGATGGTGGCGAATTCTTAGGTGATAACAGATCTTCAAACGAAAACAGAAGAAACAGCGGCGGTGGAAGAGATTTCAACCGTGGTGGAAATGGTGGTTCATACAACCGTAACAACGGTGGTGGAAATCGCAATGGCGGAAACGGCGGAAATAGAGCAGAAAGACGTAGTGCAGAATTCGGCAGTAGCGTTGAAAGACCATCATCCGGTTATGGTAGAAATGCCAATGGTGGTGGCGGACGTTCTTCAGGCGGTTACGGTAATAGATCAGAGGGCAATTCTCGCGGTGGATACGGTGGGGGTCGCTCAAACGGTGGCGGATACGGCAGAAATTCAGAAGGATCTTCTCGTGGTGAATTCAGCAGAGGCGGTGAGTCTCGTGGTGGAGAATCTCGCGGCGGAGAATTCAGAAGTGAATCTAGAGGCAATGGTGGTTATGGCCGCAGCAACTCAGGATCTAGCAGCTACGGACGTGGCGGATCTTCTTCAAGATCAAGTTCGTCTTATGGTGGAGGAAGCGGAAGAAGCGGTAGCGCTCCAAAACGCAGAAACCCATCAGGACATAAAAATAAATTTAAGGCTGGAAGTTAATAAGTTATCCTGCTAGGATTTCTTTTCTTTGCAACCAACTGTAGCGCAAATAGGGCATTGCTCAACGTGATGCCCTCTTGCCATACAAAACTGTCTTCCGTAGAAGATAATTTGCAAATGAGCCTTGTTCCACAATTCTCTTGGAACCAATTTCTTCAAATCCTTTTCTGTTTGATCTACATTCTTACCATTGGTTAGCCCCCAACGATAAGCCAATCGATGTATATGAGTATCTACAGGAAATGCAGGTATTCCAAATGCCTGACTCATTACTACCGAAGCAGTTTTATGTCCAACTCCAGGCAATTCTTCCAAAGCTTCAAAACTCTCAGGCACTTTCCCTTCATATTTATCCAACAGAATCCGAGAAAGATTCCAAATCGCCTTGCTCTTCATGGGCGATAATCCGCAAGGCCTAATAATATCTTGGATTTCCTCAATACTCAATAAAACCATTTGTTCAGGCGTATCCGCCTTAGCAAACAATAGTGGTGTAATTTTATTCACCCGTTCATCTGTGCATTGTGCAGACAACAAAACCGCTATCAGCAACGTATAAGCACTATAATGATCTAAAGGAATGGGAGTTTCAGGATACAACTCTTCAAGCTTATTTAATATATAGGCTATTTTTTCCTGCTTATTCATTCGTGTTTACTAAAATAGTTGAAGATAAATATCATCAGCATCTAAAATCGATCCCTTCAATGCATCTCTAAATTCTGGAGAATAATAGAATAACCCTATCATTCGACTACTCACCTCAGTTAACACTGCAATACCATTTGAATCCATAAAAATAGCCTCTTTTACAACTGCCTTTTCAAACTTGGCATGCCATTTTATAGTACCAAATTTTAAGTCAATTACTTTATCAACTTGATAGTTAGGTGAATATCCCAAAATCCATTCTGGAAGTGCAAACTTTTGATTGCGCAGACCCATAATAGCCTTGCGTTCAATCTCAGACAAATGGCCAACTGTTGAAGAAAATTGCTCCGCTAACAATCGCCATAGCTCCGCTAACTGAGCTTCCACATCCTTAAATTTATTAAAATACGCTGAAAGGTTCGTTACCTTAGAACGATAGCTTTTTACAGCCTTATCTTTATAATTGCCCTGTGGGTGCAATGTATCTCCTAATTGCTGAATATTGGCATCAAAAAGTAAAGTACCATGATGCAATATCCGTCTTTTTTGCTGATACAAATGTTGTGCATTACCAGAAATTTTTTCATCGCCACAAAGCAAATCATTGCGATGTGAATACTGGGTTTCGACCCCCATCGCTTTCAAAGCACTACGAATAGGTTCCAAAAATTGCTTGTAATCAATCGCCTTTTCTAAACCCGTTTTCAAATTTTGAATAAAGGTAAAATTCACATTACCCATGTCATGGTAAACAGTACCGCCGCCCGAAATTCTTCTGGCGGGATGTATCCCATTTTTTATACAATGCGCATAATTGATTTCAGCACAAATATTCTGGTGCTTTCCACAAACCACAGCCGAATCACTGCGCCACAAAATCAAGATATCCTCATAACTGTGCTCTAACAAATAAGCTTCAGCAGCTAGATTAAAGTAAACATCAGTAGATTCCGTTTGAATCAATCTCATGTTCTACAAAATTTAAGAATTGGTTTTGCGGTTCTTACGCAACTCAAAATTCTGACCCAAATACACCTTTCTTACCATCTCATCGCTGGCCAATTCCTCAGCAGTGCCCTGCTTTAACAACTTCCCTTCAAACAACAAATAAGCCCTATCTGTAATGGATAATGTTTCCTGAACATTGTGATCCGTAATTAAAATTCCAATGTTCTTCTCCTTCAATTTCCAAACAATTTGTTGAATATCTTCAACGGCGATTGGGTCTACACCCGCAAATGGCTCATCCAATAATATAAACTTCGGGTCTGTTGCCAATGCTCTAGCAATCTCCGTTCTTCTTCGTTCTCCTCCAGATAAAACTTTACCCAAGTTATTCCTCACCCTGCCCAATCCAAATTCAGCAATCAAAGACTCCAATTTTTCCTTTTGCTCTGCCTTTGTAAGTTTTGTAGTTTCCAAAATTGCCTGAATATTATCTTCTACAGACAACTCCCTAAATACCGAAGCCTCCTGGGGTAAATAACCCACCCCGTTCTGCGCGCGCTGGTACATCGGCCACTTAGAAATATTCTGACTCTCCAAAATAACACTTCCAGAATCTGGCTGAACAAGTCCAACAAACATGTAAAAAGTTGTTGTTTTTCCCGCACCATTAGGCCCAAGTAAACCAACAATTTCACCTTGATTTACCTCAACCGAAACATCATTTACAACTCTTTTGGAGCCGTATTGTTTGATGAGATTCTGCGATGATAGTTTCACAATTACAAAGATATCTAATTAATGGTATCGTTGAAAAAAACCCAGGATGGATATTAAAAGGGCGATACCGAAAAAATTGAAATAAAAAAGGCGGTATCGCGCCGCTACAACCTATTGTCCTTGCTGCCTTCCGGCCCTGGGGAATTAAACAGGGAGCTGGCCGTACCGCCGCTACAAAAATACAAATCTTATAGCTACCTTAAAAATAAAAGGTGGCTTTTTTTAAAATTAAACCAATAATGACTGGATAATATCGTCGGCCGACATACCTTCAGCCTCGGCCTTAAAGTTTCTTACAATTCTATGTCGCAAAACCCACTTAGCCACTTCGCGCACATCTTCAAAATCAACACTAAACTTTCCCTTCATCAACGCCCTGCACTTTGCCGCTAATATCAAATTCTGCCCCGCCCTTGGACCCGCACCAAAAGAAATATACCTTTTCGTAGCCTCGGCCGCTAACCCGCTTCCAGGCCTTGTCTTATGTACCAACGATACTGTTAATTCATACACCTGATCCGGCACTGGCACCATTCTTACCAAATGTTGAAATTCCATAATCTCCTTCGCCCCCAAAACACGCTCCACTTCCTTAGCACGCTCACCCGTTGTTTGCTTTAATACCTTCACCTCATCCTCAAATTTCGGATAATCTAAAACCACCTGGAACATAAATCTATCTAATTGAGCCTCTGGCAACGGATAAGTACCCTCCTGCTCTATGGGATTCTGTGTTGCCAATACAAAAAATGGCTCCTCCAACTCATACAATCTGCCCGCCGCTGTTACCTGTCTCTCCTGCATCGCCTCCAATAACGCCGCCTGCGTTTTTGGCGGTGTTCTGTTAATCTCGTCCGCTAAAATTACATGAGAAAAAATCGCACCTTTCACAAAAACAAACTTCCGCGATTCATCCAAAATCTCACTACCCACAATATCAGATGGCATCAAATCCGGTGTAAACTGAATTCTATTAAAACTCAAATCCATTGATTCAGCCAATGTCTTAACCAGTAATGTCTTAGCCAATCCAGGTACACCAACCATCAACACATGACCATGACAAAAAATCGCCGTAATTAATGCCTCAACTACCTCTTCCTGTCCTACAATAACTTTACCTATTTCCTTCTTTAATGTGGCTACTTTGGAAGAAAAATCCCCCGCCAATTTTACCAAGTCTTGCTGATTATCCATGTTCCCAATTTCTGATAAAATCACACTCAATATTTCTAGCCTTGATCCTAATATAGGTCTTCTTTCGATACTTATCTACCCAACTATCTACAGCCTTCTGCTTTTTAGCACGATCCGCCTCCATCTGTATTCTAGAATAATCCTGAATTAAATTAGCAACGTGGGGGGCTGTCATCGATTTTAAATAAATCAAACGATAAACTTGCCTGCCATCGGGGGTAAATGTCATAGAAGGCTTTGAAAACTCGCCTGGCTTCAATTGGTCAACCTCTTTCTTGATCTCCGTTGGCAATTGCTCAAAAGGCAACTTTTGTAAACCCGTATTTTCATCTTGAAAAAACCCACAGTTACCACGATCCGAATATTTCTCACTGCCATATCGCTTCACCGCAGCACACCAATCCAATTTCCCAGACTCCAACAATTGATACGCACTATCAATCCTCACCATAGCTTGCGAAAAATCTTGTGATGTATTCTCCGGTCTTATCAAAATATGCGCAGCAATAATTCTTTCACCCTTTCGCTTAATAACCTTGATAATATGAAATCCAAAATCAGATTCAAATACTGGCGAAACACTGTCTGGCTTCATTTTAAATGCCATACGCTCAAACTGAGGAACCATATCGCCCCTGCCAAACTCTGGCAATAAACCACCATTCAACTTGGAGCCATCCATGCTATAAGCCCTAGCCAATTTCTCAAAACTCTCTCCCTTCAATATTCGCTGCCGTACCGCCTCCAATTGCTCCTTTGCAAAATCCTTCGCCTCAGCAGAGATCGGTGGTTCCACGTACATTTGCGCAACCTCTACTTCTGTTGGTATAATCGGCAAACTATCTTGTGGAATTTCATCGTAAAATTGCTTTACCTCCTGTGGCGAAATCTTTACATTGCTCACAATCGTTCTACGCATCTCTTCCGCCAACATTTGCTGCTGCATCTTGGGTCTAATTTCAGCCTTATATTCAGCAACCGTTTTACCCAAATAACGCTCTAATTCAGCCGTTGAACCTGCCTGACGTTGGAAATAACGCAAACGATTCTCAATCTCCGCCTCAACTTGCTCCTCACCCAAAGGCAAACTATCAATCTCAGCCTGCGAAAGCATCAACTTCTGAACTATCAATTGCTCCAATAAAAAACAAAATTGCTTGGCAGAATCAGGCAAAGCCATCCCCCTGCTCAATTGCATTTTCTCAGTTTCAAAATCACTATACAAAATGATTTTGTTACCAACCACCGCCACAATGCCATCAGCATATTGGGGTGGTAAAGACGGGCCAGATTTAGAATTCAACTGCCCAAACAGCTGAGAACTAAGCAGCAAACCTAACAATACGAATCCTAACTTCTTCATCGCCCTAAAATCCCAATTATTTGCCAATTAATGCAGGCAATACCTCTCTGTAGTTTGCTTCATTTACGCTAATTTGAAATTTAGCATTCAATGATTCAATCCAATCTTTTTCCAAACGCTCTTGATACTTGCTAGAAATCGGACCCCGGGTTTCATCCAATGTCTTATCCATTTCAGGTAAATAACCCTTGATTTTAACTACAACCGATTGATTACCTATCATTCCCATCTTGTAAATGCCTGGCTTTCTATATTTAGGCGAAGTGTTATTTTCGTAATCAGCAAACAAAATTTGTAAAACTCTTGATGGTGCAAACATGAAACTGTCTGCCTTCTCGTATTTACCCATCTTATAAGAAAAATCCAATGCACTCTTTTTCGTGTGGAACCTACGAATACTATCGGCAGTAATTCCCTTTTTCACTTGCTTTGCAACAATCTTTGCCATAGCATCATCTTTGCAGAAATAAACTTCCACGTCAATTCTCTTACCCCAACGGTACAAACCTTTTTGAGATTCAAAGAAGTTTTTCAAACCCGTTGTATCCGTATTCGCCTTTAACCAAACAACCTCCTGCATGCGGTTAAACATCAAAATCCCCTCTCTGTATTCCTGATAAATATCCCTGAAATCATCATTGAAAAATTCCAAATAACGATCCTGATAATCAATCGCAACTTCATCCACATATTCTTTAAAGGCAGTTTGCAATGCATCCGATACCGAACCACTTCTTGCTCGGTTGTTAGCTTTCAACCAATCCGAAAAATCTGCCACATCAAAAATCTCGACTTCTATTTCAGGGCGATTTCCGATTCTAAATAACTCCATACCAGACAACTCAAATTTCGTTTTCTTCTGGGCCTTACCTGTACCAGTTACAACTTCGTAATACGCTGGCAACTTATTAGAATCAAATTTTCCCTGAACAAAATTTGAATCTAAGCTCTTACTCAATGCATCAAAAGCAACCTTGTTATACTTATATCCATTATCCCTTTTGATCCTTGAAACCAAAGAATCAACAGAAACCCTACTTCTAGGATTACGTTGAACTTCATTCTTCAAGAAATTCTTCATCTGCTCGTACGAACCAATAGGTCTAACAGAAACTCTTTGTAACAAATGATATCCCGCATTCGTTCTAAATGGCGCTGTAATATCTCCATCCTTTGCAAGAGCAAAACCTTGATCCACCCACATTTGACGATCCAAATCACCCAAATATTGAGTTACTTTTACGTAATCCATCGCCCCATTATTGTAGCGAGAAGAATAATCTTCGCTATAATTTTGAGCCATCACTGGGAATCCTTCTTCACCCTTTAAAATCTTCTGATAAATTTCATCAATTCGCTTTCTAGCTTCAATATCTGAATTCTCATCTTTACCCGTTACACGAATCATAATATGATTCATTTTAATATCACCTCTGTTTAATCGCTTATCCTCAACCCTTAAAATATGGTAACCGAACTCCGTTTTAAAAACTGGAGAAATACCACCAACTGCTGTATTATAAGCATGATTCTCAAACTCATAAACAACTTGTAAAGCCGTCATATAACCCAAACTTCCACCTTGTGTATTGGAACCTGGATCTTCACTTTCCACTTTCGCCAATTCTGCAAAATTCTCTGCACTTGGATTGCGCATCAGCTTGTTATAGATGTTGTCGATTCTAGTTTTTGCCGCTTTCTGCTTGGCTTCACCATCTTCGGGAGATACCAAAATCAAGATATGAGAAACTTTTACTTCATATTTCAAACGATCGTAAGCCTCCTGAATCAAAGCATCAGTTACATTGCGATCATAAAGGAAATTCTTTGCCAATTGTTCTCTATACATCGCCAATTCTTTCAAATACGCCTTGTTAGAATCCAATCCTGCAATGTGCGCATCTAAAACCTTCTCTTTAAACTTAATATATAAATCCAAATGTTCTTTCACATCCGCTTCCGTTGCTGGCTTCTGTCTTAAATTACTGTTCTTCAAAAACTGCCTCTTGAATTCATCTGATTGCACAGCAATAGATTCACCATTTGCTGCTTTTACCTTGAAAATCTCTTTACTTTCTGGAGCCTTCGGTAACGGAGCAGTTCCTGTACCTTGAGAATACAAAGACATGGGCAAATACATACCCAAAACCAATAACGACTTAGAAATAGACTTCATAAAACCTATCATTTTTGCGATTGTTTAGTTATTTATAAAATTAATTAGGCTTCCCAGTTATACCGAAAAACCATAGCGTTCAAAAATACAAAAATTAGTGCAAACTATTTAATCTACAGGCGCTTGTATTAATTGCCACAAACGATCCTTCAATTCCATCAATCCTTGCTGAGCAACTGCACTGATGAACATTACGTCCACGCCCTGCATTTGTTCGCGAATGGCTTGTTTCAACTCATCATCCAAGAAATCGCTCTTACTCACAACAACTTGGCGTTGTTTCAATAACATTTCAGGATTAAAAGCCTCCAATTCACTTAACAAAGTTTGATACTCCGCCATATGGTCATTGCTATCAGCTGGTATTAAAAACAACAATACCGCATTTCGTTCAATGTGCTTTAAAAAACGATGACCCAAACCTCTTCCTTCATGCGCACCTTCGATGATTCCCGGAATGTCGGCAATTACAAAACTCTTGAAGTTTCTATATTCAACAACACCCAAATTTGGAACCAAGGTTGTAAAGGGATAATCAGCAATTTCAGGTTTCGCAGCAGTAATTACACTTAATAGAGTACTTTTACCTGCATTAGGGAAACCCACCAATCCAACATCCGCCAACACCTTCAATTCCAAAATAAACCAACCTTCAATGCCCGGTTCACCAGGTTGTGCATATTGAGGAGCTTGGTTGGTACTCGTTGCAAAATGCCAGTTGCCCAAACCCCCTCTGCCACCAGGAATGAGTACTTTCTTTTCTCCCTCCTCTGTAATCTCAAACAAAATCTCTCCAGTTTCAGCATCCTTAGCCACTGTACCCAATGGAACCTCCAATACAATACTATCGCCAGATCGCCCAGTACTCCTATTCTCGCTACCACCTACCCCATCGCCAGCAAAAACGTGCTTGCGATATTTTAAGTGAAGCAATGTCCATAACTGTGAATTTCCCATCAAAACTATATCGCCTCCCTTTCCTCCATCGCCCCCATCTGGGCCTCCTCTTGGATTTAATTTCGTGCGATTATAATGCCTGCTACCCGCACCACCTTTGCCACTTCGGCAAAATATCTTTACATAATCTATAAAATTACTATCGGCCATGAACTGCAAAGTTCGGGAAAAACCAGCCACCTTGTGTATTTTCGCAATTCAATTCAACATGTCCGCACAATATAACTTCAACGAAATTGAGAAAAAATGGCAGAAACACTGGAAAGAAAGCCGTTTGTACAAGGTAGAAATTGATACCCAGAAACCCAAATATTATGCTTTGGATATGTTTCCATATCCCTCAGGAGCAGGATTACACGTGGGTCACCCCCTCGGATATATCGCTTCAGACATTGTATCTCGCTATAAAAGATTAAATAATTTTAATGTGCTACACCCCATGGGGTATGATGCCTTTGGCTTGCCAGCAGAACAATACGCCATTCAAACAGGTCAGCACCCAGCAGTTACAACCGAACAAAATGTAAAAAGATTCCGTGAACAATTAGATATCATGGGATTCAGTTACGATTGGGACAGAGAAATTAAAACCTGCGACCCCAATTATTATAAATTTACCCAACAAATTTTCTCGCATTTTTTTACCCATTTTTATAATATTAGCAGCAATAAAGCTGAGCCCATTGCTAACCTGATTGACCACTTTCACAATCACGGTTCTGAAAATCATCCTGCCTACGGAACTCCTTGTGAAGCATTTTCTGCTACCCAATGGCAGAATATGTTGGAAGTAGAAAAAGCAACCGTTTTAAATAACTTCCGCTTGGCATTTGTTGATGAAACAACCGTAAACTGGTGCGAACAAATGGGTACAGTTTTAGCCAATGAAGAAGTTGTAAATGGCGTTTCCGAAAGAGGTGGTTATCCCGTTGTTCGTAAAAAAATGAAACAATGGTCTTTGAGAATTACTGCCTACGCAAATCGCCTTATCGAAGGACTTGAAACGCTCAATTGGTCTGATGCTCTAAAAGAAATCCAGAAAAATTGGATAGGTAAAAGCCAAGGCGCAGAAATCAATTTCACTATCCAAGATAGCAAAGAAAACATTACTATTTTCACAACCAGACCCGACACCATCTTCGGAGCAACCTTTATGGTAATTGCTCCTGAAATCGAAAATATTGAACAATGGTGCACCGCAGAACAACTAAATACTGTTCTTGAATACGCCAATAAAGCTAAAAATCGCTCCGAAATTGAAAGAATGGCAGATACCTCCAAAACCGGCGTTTTCACCGGCAAATACGCCATCAATCCATTTACCCAAAATCCTATTCCCATTTGGGTAAGCGATTATGTATTAGCCGGTTATGGCACAGGTGCAATCATGGCAGTTCCTGCACACGATGATAGAGATTTCGCATTTGCTTCCGCTTTTAATCTTCCCATCATCCCAGTAATTAAACCCAAAGACCAAGAACTTCAACTTCCCCTATCAGAAGCATTTAGTGCCAAAGATGGAATTTGCTTTAATTCGGGATTTTTAGACGGACTTACAGTAAAAGAAGCCATTTCAAAAGCCATTCAATACGCTGTTTCAAACAACTTTGGCAAAGCAAAAACCAATTACAAATTGCGTGAAGCCGGATTCGGTCGCCAACGTTATTGGGGTGAACCATTTCCTATCATTTATGATCAAAATAATGTTCCCCAATTAGTTCCCGAATTACCCGTTGAACTTCCCAAAGTTGAAAGTTATAAACCAACTGGAACTGGCGAAAGTCCGCTGGCAGCAGTTTCCGATTGGGTAAATACCCAAACCGGCAAGCGTGAAACCGATACTATGCCAGGTTGGGCAGGATCATCTTGGTATTTCTTGCGATATATGGACCCCCAAAACAACCAAGAAATAGCCTCCAAAGAAGCACTTACCTATTGGAACCAGGTTGATTTATATGTGGGTGGAAGCGAACACGCAACAGGTCACCTACTCTATTCCAGATTCTGGACAAAATTTCTGTACGATTTAGGTATCATCTCATGGGATGAACCCTTCAAAAAGCTCGTAAACCAAGGTATGATTATGGGCGAAGACGGTCAGAAAATGTCCAAAAGATGGGGCAATGTTGTAAATCCTGATGATGTTTGCGCAGAATACGGCGCTGATACACTCAGACTTTATGAGATGTTCTTAGGTCCTTTAACCGATTCAAAACCTTGGAATACCCACGGCATTGAAGGAGTTAGTAGATTCCTTGGTAAATTCTGGCGATTATTCCACGATGGTGAAAATTGGGCAGTTACAAAAGAAAATGCATCTCCAGATGAATTAAAAATACTTCACAAAACCATTAAAAAAGTAACCGACGATATCGAAAACATGAGTTTTAATACCTCCGTTTCTGCATTCATGGTTGCAACCAATGAGTTGGGTACACTAAAATGTAAAAAAGAAGAAATACTAAAGCCATTATTGATTTTATTAGCCCCATTTGCGCCCCATATCACAGAAGAATTATGGGAAAAATTGGGCAATAACCAATCCATCCATCTTCAGAACTGGCCAACCTTCAATCAGGAACTTCTCGTTGAGAATAGTTTCAACTACCCTATAAGCATCAATGGTAAAACTAGACACTCCATGGAATTTCCATTAGACGCTACCCAAGAAGAAATTCAAAATAAAGTATTAAGCGAACCCATCGTTATGAAGTGGGTTGAAGACCAACCCATCAAGAAATTCATCCTTGTCAAGGGTAGAATTATTAATGTAGTAATCTAACGGTTATAATTCATGGGTGCAGCACTTTTAGCTTTGCATCCATTCTCTTAAACTTTTTAAAGCAAATCCAATTTGGTTCTCAACAGTCTTGGGTGTGATATCCATCAACTCGGCAATTTCCTTATGACTTAATTCATGAACCCTGCTTAAAAGAAACACCTGCCTACATCTGGTTGGCAACTGATCCACATAATAATTCAACTTCTCACGCGTTTCATTAAATTGCAATTTATCCAAGCCTGTGGGCATATTAGCCGCTACAGGAATATCGTCTGTCATGGTTTCAAATGGCAATCGGTTAGCACGAATTTTATTTAAACAACGATTTTTAACCGATCGAAACAAATAACTCTTTGTACCTAATTCCTCTCGTAAATCCGTTTTCTTTTCCCAAATATTAACAAAGATGTCATTCACTACTTCTTCCGCATCGTCAATATTATTGGTAATGGAAATAGCAAAGTGAAGCATACCCGAACGATACTTCTTAAAAAGTCCCTCAAATTTTGCTTCAAATGTTTCCAAAAAAATGTAATTAAAATTAAGACTGCAAATTAAATATAAACTTAACTACAATTCCAAACAGGATTAAATCCCCATATCGCTCAAAAATTGAATGTGCATCAATTGCAGTTCTTCATGTGAAAATTCGCCATCAAAATGATCCACTGCCAAATTCAAATCAAGCTCTTCTAAAGATTTAAAATACGTGTAAATTTCTTCCTGTAATTCCTCTTCCAAAAATTGATCAAGGAAATATCGAATATTTAATTTAGTACCCGTATTGACAACCTGTTCCAATTCATTCATCAATTCAGTAAACTCAATTCCAAGTTGTTTAGCAATATCCGGTAGATCTACTTTTTTATCAATATTTAAGATAATACTTACCCGCTTTGCTGATTTCTCAGCTGTACCTTTTAATACAATATCTTGTGGCCTATCTATTCCATTTTCCTCAACATAAGTTGCAATATAATTGATGAATGGCTCGCCAAATTTGATTGCTTTATTCTTGCCAACACCATTAATATTAGACAATTCCTCTATATTAATTGGGTACTTCGTGGCCATATCCTCCAAACTTGGGTCCTGGAAAATAACATAAGGAGGCAATCCAATTTCCTTGGCCACTTTTTTGCGGATGTCTTTCAAATGATTGAACAAAACTTCATCACAAATACTCTCTGTTTTGAAGTTTTCAAAATCTTCATCATTTACACTCTCAAACTCCACATCTACAGCCATCTCATGCTTCACTGGATTTGCCAAATATGCCTCTCCCAATGAACTTAAACTAATTAAACCGTATTTCTCTATATTCTTACTTAAATAACCATGAACCAATGCCAATCGCATTAAACTCTTCCAAAATACTTTGTCTTTGTCTTTACCAAATCCAAAATCCTTTAATTGGTCATGACCATAATCCTTTACACTATCAGACCTCTTGCCAATAATGTAGTTTACCAAATGGTTTAATTGAAACTCGCCTTTCAATAACTTGATCGACATCAAAGCTTTTGAAAGTTCATGGGTGATATCCTGTTTCGGTTTCGGTGAAGCACAATTATCACACATATGTTTGCAGTCATGCTCATCAAAAGTTTCACCAAAATAATGTAACAAAATTTTCCGTCTGCAATGACTACTTTCAGCAAATGCTGCGGTCTCAGCAATCAACAAACTTCCTATCTCCTGCTCGGCTACAGGCTTATCTTTCATGAATTTCTCCAACTTCTCAATGTCGTTGGGATTGTAGAATAACAAACAATCGCCCTGCAATCCATCTCTACCGCCTCTACCCGTTTCTTGATAATAACCCTCCAAACTTTTTGGCACATCGTAATGGATAACAAACCTAACATCCGGCTTATCTATTCCCATTCCAAAAGCAATAGTTGCCACAATTACATGACAATCTTCCATCAAAAATGCATCCTGATGTTGTGCCCTTACCTTAGAATCCAATCCCGCATGATAGGCCAATGCTTTGATGCCGTTCATGTTCAACATCTCCGCTATTTCTTCTACCTTTTTTCGCGATAAACAATAAATTATTCCCGATTTACCAGTTCTTGCCTTGATAAATGAAATAATCTCCTTATGCACAATGTCCTTGCGTCCTTTTGGGCGAACCTGATAAAATAAATTCGAACGATTAAAAGAGCTTTTAAACAATTTTGCATCAGACATACCCAAATTCTTCTGAACATCCTGTTGCACCTTGGGTGTTGCGGTAGCAGTTAATGCAATCAATGGAACATCATCAATGGCTTTTACCATTTGTTTTATACGGCGATATTCCGGTCTAAAATCATGACCCCATTCCGATATACAGTGAGCTTCATCAACTGCAACAAAAGAAATTTTAATCTTCTTTAGTAAATCAATGGTTTCATCCTTTTTTAACGTTTCAGGAGCTACATACAACAGCTTTGTTTCACCAGATAAAATATCATTGGTAACTTGAGTTAATTCCGTTTTACTCAATGAACTATTAAGAAAATGCGCCAATGAACTACTCTGTGCGAATCCCCTGATGTTATCTACTTGATTTTTCATCAAAGCAATCAATGGAGAAATAACAATCGCCGTTCCCTCCATCATTACCGCAGGCAATTGGTAGCACATGCTTTTACCAGCGCCAGTTGGCATAATTACAAAGCAATCTTCGCCTGATAAAATGCTATTGACTACATCCTCTTGGTTACCTTTAAAACCATCAAATCCAAAGAATTCCTTCAATACTCGTTTGGGGTCATAGACCACCGATGCAACTTGGAGCGCCATTACAGTTTTTAGAAATGTTATTAAGTGAGTTAAGTAGTGCTAAAGCGATGTGTGAAATTAATGAAAATTTAACGATTCTAAAACCATTCAGTAGAAAAAATAGTAACCTTTCGTGCCATTTTTAATTATTTTGCACCAAAATCTACACAGCGTGTCAGAAAACACCCTCAATCATATCATTCAACTTGGAAAATCCGCTATCAACGGCGAATTAAATTCCTTGAATAATTTAACCAATTTTATCAATGAAGACTTTGCAAACTGCATCAATGAAATTTTGCAATCGCAAGCCAGAGTGATCATTACAGGTATTGGAAAAAGTGCAATTATCGCCCAAAAAATCGTCGCAACCATGAATTCAACCGGCCAACCCGCTCTATTCATGCATGCAGCTGATGCTATTCATGGCGATTTGGGTATGATTCAAAAAAATGATACCGTAATCGTGATTTCAAAAAGCGGCAATACCCCCGAAATAAAAAGTTTAATCCCATTGATTAAACAATTCGGGAATTCCATCATCGCCATTGTTGGAAACACAGATTCATTCTTGGCTAAAAACAGCAAATTTATCCTCAATACAACCATTGACCGTGAAGCTTGCCCCAACAACCTCGCCCCTACCACCTCCACAACTGCACAGTTATTAATGGGCGATGCACTTTCTATCGCCTTATTAGAAATGCGCAATTTCTCAGCCAACGATTTTTCTAAATTTCATCCCGGCGGAGCCCTGGGTAAGCAATTATATTTACAATGCGAACATATTGCCCAAAATAATCCTAAACCTTTCGTAACATTAAATACTCCTTGGAAAGAAGTAATATTTAATATCTCCCAAAACCGCCTAGGTGCCACTGCAGTTGTAAATGATCAAAATTCAATCATCGGAATCGTTACAGATGGCGATGTACGAAGAATGTTGGAAAATAATAACAACCTTGCAAATCTATGTGCTGAGCAAATCATGAGCCCATCACCCACCACTTTGGATGCAGAAACTATGGCCATCGAAGCCGCCCAACTTATGCAAACAAAGAAAATTACTCAAATACCTATTACAAAAAACAATTTATACTTCGGCTTTGTACATTTGCACGACCTTTATCGCGAAGGAATTTTATGACCCAAAATAAAAATCATTATGTAATCATCATGGCTGGAGGTATCGGATCTCGCTTTTGGCCGGTGAGTAAAAAATCCTTCCCTAAGCAATTCATTGATATTTTAGGAACTGGCGAATCCCTTATAAAACAAACATTTAATCGATTTACTCACTTAGTACCAGAAGAAAATATCTTTATAGTAACCAATAAAGATTACGCAGAATTGGTTCAGGAACATATCCCACAGATTAAAACTTCCAGAATCATTTTAGAACCTTCAGCAAAAAACACAGCGCCTTGTATTGCTTTGGCTAATTTGCATATCAAATCAATCAATCCTGAAGCAACCATCCTTGTGGCTCCTAGCGATCATCTAATATTGAGCGAAATAAAATTTATCCAAACTGCAAAAGTTGCAATTTCATTTGCAGAATCTAATCCATCTCTTCTAACACTTGGAATTAAACCAACAAGACCAGACACTGGATACGGTTATATTCAATTTAATAAAACTGAATTACAAGATGGCATCTATAAAGTAAAAACCTTCACAGAAAAACCAACCCTAGATATCGCCATAAGCTTCCTTGAAAGCAAAGAATTTCTTTGGAATGCAGGCATCTTCGTTTGGTCATTGAAATCCATTTCTAATAGTATTGAACAACACCTACCAGAAATTCACCAATTGTTTGCAGAACTAGATGTGAATGCACCAAATTATCATGTTGAATTAGAAAAATCATACGCACAATGCCCTTCTATTTCTATCGATTATGGAATCATGGAAAAAGACGATTTTGTTTGTGTACTTCCTTCTGAATTTGGTTGGAGCGATTTAGGAACTTGGAAATCACTTTGGGATGTGTCTGATAAAGACCCATACCAAAATGCCCTCATTGGTAAAAATACCCACGCATTTGATTCCAAAAACTCCTTGGTATTCAACGATACAGACAAACTCGTTGTTATTTCAGGTGTTGATAATCTTGTAGTTGTGGAATCTCAAAATGTACTTTTGGTAATCAACAATGAAAAAGAACAAGAAGTTAAAACTGTAGTTGGAGCAATTAAAGATCAATACAAAGGAAAATACGATTGATTTTGTAGGATTTTTTTGAAATCTTTGGTAATTTTTTTTATTTTTGTATTGTTATCGAATTCGATAACGCCAACTGTTACGCGCTTTTATATACCAACATCCTGGCCGTGCCAAAAGCGCGGCCTTGATTTTTTAAAGCCAATCCACTTCAAACCCATTTGTAATTATGTCTAACCGAGCAAAAGCCCTCTTAGCACTTCACATTGCCGTATTTCTTTGGGGATTCACTGCTATTCTCGGAAAACTAATTTCCTATGGCTCAATCACCCTTGTTTGGCACCGCATGCTTCTAACAGGGGCAATTTATTTACTCATTCCTGCCGTTTGGAAAAGCTTAAAAGGAATTACCCCAAAAACAATCATCACATTCGCATTAATCGGATTGGTAGTTTGTGCTCATTGGTTAACTTTTTATGGATCAATCAAATTGGGAAATTCCGTTTCCATTACTCTGGCTTGCTTAGGCTCAGCCTCATTCTTTGCTTCAATCATTGAACCTTTAGTTTTGAAACAACCTTTTTCAAAACGCGACATGGGAATCGGGCTTTTTGTAATCCTCGGAATTCTGCTGATTTACTATTCATCCCAATTCTCAAATTCTAAAAATAATCTTCAAAACACCTCTTTAACCAACGCCATTTTAACCGGATTACTTAGCGCCGCCCTGGCAGCAATCTTTACTTCCCTTAACAAAAAGTATATTACAACCGCACATCCCCTTGCAATTTCAACCATTGAGATGATTTCAGGTGCTCTGGCACTAACCTTGATAATTCCTGTTTATCTACCAGAAATTCCTGCTTTTCCATCCTTAGATTTCACAGCACTCAATGCAAATAATTTCATGAGCGGACCTTGGGATATCATTTGGATCCTGATCCTAGCCGTTCTGTGCACCAATTTAACTTTTTATCTTGGCACTTATGCGCTTAACCATTTAAGTGCATTTACAAGCAATTTAACAGTAAATCTGGAGCCCATTTATGGCATAATATTAGGTGCCGTAATTTTCAACGAAAACAAAGAATTGAATACCGATTTCTACCTAGGTACATCCATGATTCTTCTGGCGATATTCACCCAAGCTTACTTAAGCACTAAGAAAAATAAATAGATCAGGGAGCAATTATCGCCTCCCACAATTTTAATATGCCTTGGCAAATACTACCCTGCCAGCACTTGGCTTGCCAGTTAATACACAAACACCCGCCTCTTCCTTACGGTCTAATGGAATACAACGAATGGTTGCTTTGGTCATCTCCTTGATCTTCTCCTCCGTTTCGCCCGTTCCATCCCAATGTGCCATTGCAAATCCTTCTTTCACCTGAATTACATCCAAAAACTCCTCCCAAGAATTCACCTCAAACACCTTCTCATTTCTCCATTCTTGTGCCCTGTTAAACAAGTTGCTTTGAATATCATCTAGCAAATTCGATACATAGTCTATCACCCCATCCATCGCTACCACATTTTTTTCTTTTGTATCTCTTCTGGCGATTTCTATCGTTCCGTTTTCTAAATCTCTATTTCCAACAGCAAGCCTTACTGGTACACCTTTCAGTTCCCATTCAGCAAATTTAAACCCTGGCTTCAACGTGTCTCTATGATCAAATTTCACCGTAATTCCCAACTTCTTCCAAGCCTGTATAAATGGAGCCATGGCTGCCTCTATTTTTTGCAAATCTTCCTCCGTTTTGAATACAGGTACTATCACTACATGAATGGGTGCCAACTTAGGTGGTAAAACCAATCCCTCATCATCAGAATGAACCATAATTAATGCTCCCATCAATCGGGTTGAAACACCCCAACTTGTTGCCCATACATGCTCCAACTTGCCTTCTTTACTCTGGAATTTAACGTCAAATGCCTTTGCAAAATTCTGACCTAAAAAGTGTGAAGTTCCCATCTGTAACGCCTTTCCATCTTGCATCATCCCCTCAATACAATAGGTATCATCAGCACCTGCAAATCGCTCGTTCTCTGTCTTTACACCTTTAATAACAGGAATCGCCATGAAATTTTCTGCAAACTCCGCATACACTTCCAACATTTTCACAGTTTCCTCAATCGCTTCCGCCTTTGTAGCATGAGCTGTATGTCCTTCCTGCCACAAAAATTCTGCAGTTCTTAAGAACAATCTTGTTCTCATCTCCCACCTCACAACATTCGCCCATTGGTTAATCAAAATTGGCAAATCTCTGTAACTCTGAATCCAGTTTCTATAGGTATTCCAAATAATAGCTTCACTCGTAGGTCGTACCACCAGTTCCTCTTCCAATTTGGAATCAGGATCCGCCATCAACGTACCTGGCTTATCAGGATTAGCCTTCAAACGGTAATGCGTTACAACAGCACACTCCTTAGCAAATCCTTCCGCATTCTTCTCTTCCTTCTCAAATAAACTTTTTGGTACAAACAATGGAAAATAGGCATTGGTATGTCCTGTTTCTTTAAACATATCATCCAATTGGCGTTGAATCTTCTCCCAAATTGCATATCCATAAGGCTTTATTACCATGCATCCTTTAACTGCACTATGTTCAGCCAGGTCCGCATTTTTAACCAATTGATTATACCATTCGCTATAATTTTCCGATCTTTTTACTTTTTCAAAAGCCATAATCCTATTTAAAAACAAAAATAAGCATAAAAAAAGAGTCCCAACCTATCGATTGGGACTCTTTATAATGTTTAATGTTAAATGACTATTATTAACTACAACCTAAACTATTACCGCAATTCAAACACTTATAACATGTGCCAGATCTAACAGTAATATGTCCACAACCATTACAAGCCGGAGCATCAGTTTGTACTTCCTTCAAATAATCTTGCATGTCTTTTTTAGATTGCAATGGCTCATCCATGGAAACTACGGGTTGAGCAGCAGCTTTCGTTGGTTGAGGCGCCAAACTTACCAATGGCACAAACTCACTAACAACTGGTGGTTCTACTTTATCCGTTGAACGCATTTCAGAAGGCTTAACTTGAACCAAATCATCTCTTCTCAAATATTCAAATCCTAACAATCTGAAGATGTAGTCTACAATTGAAGTTGCATTCTTGATATTTGGATGACCCTCAACCATTCCGCTTGGCTCGAAACGTGTAAATGCAAACTTATCTACAAACTCTTCCAAAGGAACACCATACTGCAAACCTACAGAAACTGCAATAGAGAAACAGTTCATCAAACTTCTGAAACTCGCTCCCTCTTTGTGCATATCAATGAAGATTTCACCCAATGTTCCGTCATCATATTCACCCGTTCTTACAAAGATTGTCTGCCCTCCAACTCTACCCTTTTGAGTAAACCCATTTCTGCGATTTGGTAAACGCTTCTTTTCTACAATATTTGATAACTGACGCTTGAACTTAGTATCTGTGCTCTCATTCAAGATTCTCTTCGCAGCTTCTAATACGATCTCAGGAGTTAACTCTTCAGCAATTTTAACAACTGAAGATCCTGATACCGCTTTATCTGTTGAAGCTGAAGCAGATTCTTCCTTATCATCAGCACTTTCAGATTTATTACTTAAAGGCTGACTCAATTTACAACCATCTCTGTACAACGCATTCGCTTTCAAGCCCAATTTCCAACTCATTTCGTAGCAAGATTTAATATCATCAACAGTAGCCTCATTTGGCAAGTTGATGGTCTTACTAATCGCACCAGAAATAAATGGTTGTGCAGCACCCATCATGCGAATATGAGCATGTGCATGGATATAACGCTCACCCTTGTTACCACAACGGTTGGCGCAATCAAATACCGGATAGTGTTCCTCTTTCAAGAATGGAGCACCCTCAATTGTCATTGTGCCTGCCACATAATCATTTGTTTCATTAATTTGCTCGCGAGTAAAGCCCAACGCTTGCAACATATTAAACTTAGGACTGTTGTACTGTTCTGCAGTAAAGCCCAAACGCTGCATAGTTTCTTCACCCAAAGTATATTGGTTGAATACAAATCCAATTTCAAATGCCATTGGAGCTTCTTTCTCAATTTTCGCCAAATCTGCCTCATTGAAACCCTTTGCTGTCAATGATTCATGGTTGATATGAGGTGCGCCAACGAAAGTCTGATAACCTTTTGCGTAGTTAACAATTGCATCTATCTCTTCTTGAGGATAACCCAAGTTTTTCAATGCCAATGGAACAGTGTTGTTTACAATCTTGAAGTATCCACCACCAGACAATTTCTTGTACTTAACCAAAGCAAAATCAGGCTCAATACCTGTAGTATCGCAATCCATCAACAAACCAATGGTTCCTGTTGGCGCAATTACCGTAGATTGTGCATTTCTAAATCCATATTTTTCACCCCACTGTACAGCCTTATCCCATGAGTTACAAGCAGCTTTCAATAGGTAATCAGGACAGAATTTTTCATTCAAACATACAGGTGAAATACCCAAACCTTCAAATGCCAATGGTGTATTATAAGCAGCATAACGGTGATTGCGAATTACACGCATCATATGCTTTTTATTCTTTTCATACATGCGGAATGGACCCTTAACAGCAGCCATCTCAGCTGATGTAGCGTAAGCAGTACCCGTTAAAATCGCCGTAACCGCACCACAAATCGCTGTAGCCTCTTCACTGTCGTAAGGAATACCCGCACTCATTAATACAGAACCTAAGTTCGCATATCCCAATCCCAATGTGCGATAGTCATAACTCAACTGCGCAACTTCTTTACTTGGGAACTGAGCCATCAAAACAGAAATTTCCAATACAGCCGTCCAAAGTCTTGAAGCATATTCCAATGCATCAACATCAAATGTGCAAGCATCTTCACTGAAGAATTTACGCAAATTCAACGATGCCAAATTACAAGCTGTGTTATCTAAGAACATATACTCGCTGCAAGGATTAGAAGCATTAATTCTTCCTCCCTCAGGACAAGTATGCCATTCGTTGATGGTATCATCGTACTGAACACCAGGATCAGCACAAGCCCATGCAGCATCGCCAATTGCATCCCAAACTTGTTGAGAAGGCAATGATTTCATTACTTGACCGTTAGAACGGGCGATGAAATCCCAATCTTCACCTTTCTCTAATTTCTCAAAAAATCTATGAGGAATACGAACTGAGTTGTTACTGTTCTGTCCAGATACAGTTGCATATGCCTCACCTTCGTAATCACTCGCATAACCAGCTTGAATCAAAGCCGCTACCTTTCTTTCTTCATCCTTCTTCCAGTTGATAAACTCCATGGCTTCAGGGTGATCTAAATCCAAACAAACCATCTTAGCCGCTCTACGTGTGGTACCTCCACTCTTGATAGCTCCCGCAGCGCGGTCACCAATCTTCAAGAAACTCATCAAACCACTACTTGTTCCTCCACCACTTAGCTTTTCACCCGCTCCACGTACACCACTAAAGTTAGTTCCAACTCCTGAACCATATTTGAAAATTCTCGCCTCTCTTACCCACAAATCCATAATACCACCCTCGTTTACCAAATCATCATCAACACTCAAAATAAAACAAGCATGTGGCTGTGGACGCTCATACGCAGAAGTACTCTTCATCAACTTCTCTGTATCAGGATCTACAAAATAATGACCCTGTGGCTTACCTGTAATGGCATAACTACTATACAAACCCGTATTAAACCATTGTGGTGAATTAGGTGCAGCTTCCTGATTCAACATCGAATAAACCAACTCGTCATAAAACACTTGCGCGTCTGCCGCAGTCTCAAAATAACCATAACGCTCTCCCCAACCTCTCCAGCAATCTGCCAATCTATGAACAACCTGCTTTACAGATGTCTCACTTCCCAAACTTCCATCCGGTTGTGGTACACCCGCCTTCCTGAAATATTTCTGTGCCATGATATCCGTAGCAACCTGACTCCATCCCTTGGGAACCTCTACGTTCTTCATCTCAAATACAATACTTCCATCTGGCTTCTTAATTACAGACGTTCTGTAGTCGTACTCAAATAAATCATAAGGACTAACTCCATCAACGGTGCGATGGCGATTGAAATTCAATCCTTTTGTGTTAACAGTTTGCTTGCTCATGGGTTTGTTATTTCTTTGTTAAGTGTTGGTTTTTTTGAACCGCTTCTTCAACGGTGAACAACAAAACTATTTCATATAGATGTCACTTTCATAAACGTCTTATCCACACAATTTATCAAAACCCACGTCCCTATTGGTTTTTCGATGTTGAAAAACAAAATTGTGTTTTTAATCAATTGAAAATCAATAACTTAAATCTATCTGTCAGAAAATCACACACATACGAGTGACATGTTTTATAGACACTCACTTTCACTCACTAAGCAAAGCCCTAGTATTATCAATACTTCCCACAACTTCCAAAAATTTATTATTATTTTGCAACTAATAATGATTCTCAACAAACTAGAAAATATCGCCCTGGAAAATCAAAAAATCTTGGTGGTATTATGTGACCCTGATAACCATCCAGATACCATTAAAAAACATGTATCTTCCGCTATTCAAAATGGCATCCAATGGTTTTTAGTTGGAGGTAGCCTTATTTCTCAAGGAAATACACAACATACTGTTGAACTTATTAAATCCCTCGGCGCCAAATATGTTATTCTCTTCCCTGGTTCTGACATGCAAGTAGTGCCAAACGCCGATGCAATACTCTTCATGAGCCTCATCTCTGGTAGAAACCCTGAATACCTAATCGCAAAACAAACCGCAGCAGCCCCATTCGTTCACAAATACCAATTAGAACCCATCCCTACCGGATATATGCTCGTGGAAAGCGGAAAACTTACGTCAGCACAATATATCTCTGGTACACTACCACTTCCAAACGACAAACCCGATATCGCCGCCGCAACAGCCTTAGCCGGCAAAATGCTTGGTATGAAACTGTTTTACCTAGATGCAGGTAGCGGTGCCCAATTCACCATACCCGGAAAAATTATCCAAGCCGTCAAAAAATCAACCCAAGCCATCGTTTTCGTCGGCGGCGGCATTAGAACACCTTCAGCCGCAATGAATGCCTGGAACAATGGTGCCAACGCTGTGGTTGTAGGTAACGGTGTTTTTGAAGATGAAAATCTAGTTCACAATATCTTGCATACAATGCAAATTCCACAACAATAATTTCTGCTTTTCCCCCACTTCTTCCAACCCATTATCGATATTCGCCCCCTCATTCCATATTCATCCCATCATGCTGTTGCCATCTTATAACCTTATCCTGCAATCTAATCTCACCAGAGCCGAAATTGAACAGCGATTAAAATCTGTTACTTACCTTTCAGATGCCAATTTCACCAAGCAACAAAATCATAATTATTTGTTCTATGGTGATATCTCCAATCAAGATTTTGAATTAGAAAATATCAAAGAAAATTCCCCACTTACACCCTTTATCAGCGGTGATATTGTTGGAATAGAAAATAACACCTTCATAAAAATCAAACTCTCCGAATGGAAACACAATCGTATCGCCATTCTTTACTTAATCATGCTGCTACTGTCTACTATCCTTTTTATTCAAGAATGGCTAAAACAGTATTTATGGTACCAAGAAATATTTAAAAAACCCGGCTACCTCCAATACGAATATTCTCATAAAATATATCCAGAAAATCCCATTGCATGGTTCGTTGCCATCGCATTGATTATCAGTATGTATCTATACAAAAAGAAAGTAAGTTCCTTTGAAAAAAAGATCCAAGAAACAAATACTTTTTTACAAGACCACCTGCAAGCAAACATTATCACAACCAAAGAATTACCCTTGGTTTTTCACTAATTCCAATAACTAAATCCTTGGCACAATTGCCAATCCAAAAACAAACACCTGTTATTGTTAAGTGCAACTTCTGATACACCCTACATCCAAAATTAACTATATTAAGACTTCTTGAAAATCGCCAAGATATTCTTCTCCCAACTGCCATTCGGCGTTTCTATAATCTCGCCAATGGATTCAAATTCTTGATCATTGCCTTTCTTCGTAACTTGAAAAATAATATGAGGTACGCGGGTTACCTCCATCTCAATCCCAGGATCTATAAACTTCTTCTCCCTGTCTACCCTAAAATAATCAATATTGCCAGGATAATCCGCCTCATCCAATACCCTGCAAACTGCTGGAACCCCAGCCTTCGTGTCTGAACACCAATTTCCACCTACCATCACAACACGCATCTTCCTTCCGTTTTTCTCTAACTTCTTAAAAATTCGCCCAAGTTGATCCGCTTCATCCTCGCCACATATATAATCTTCATAATCAAACATGAAGTTACCTAAAAAAACTTTCACATCCGCCATCCTAGCCGAATCTATTTTCTCCTTCTCAACATCGCCCTTATCCTCATTCACCATCCCAACAGTTAAATTTTGTTGCTTCATCAACGATTCCTTTAACATCATCATACACGGCGCTATACCCCACAAATCCTCCGTTGTCCAGTTATTCCCAAACAAAAAATATGTATTCGTATCCATAGTGAAATTACTATTACTTGCCTTATGCCTCGCAAACATCGCTTTATCGTGGCGACCTCCTACTCCACAACCGATTAGCAAAATCCCTGCAACCAAAATTTTTGCAATTTTCATACAGCCAATTTATAACCAATTTTCTTTTTCACCATAATTAAAATTACCTTTGCTAAATAGTCATGTCGGTTTCGTTAAACGAGATAAAAAAACCCATCGAAAAGGAATTAGCCGCCTTTGAAATCATGTTCAGACAGAGCATGAAAACAAAGGTACCCTTGCTCGATACCATCATGACCTATATCGTAAAAAGAAAAGGCAAACAAATTCGCCCTCTTTTTGTGATGTTAAGCGCTCAACTTTTCGGTGATATCAATATCCGAACCTACCGCGGAGCCTCCATGGTAGAATTGCTTCATACAGCAACATTGGTACATGATGATGTTGTAGACGATTCCTACGAACGCCGTGGATTCTTCTCAATCAATGCCCTCTGGAAAAATAAAATCGCCGTTTTAGTGGGCGATTTCTTGCTGTCTAAAGGTTTGCTTTTAGCCGTTGAACACCGCGATTTTGATCTTCTCGAAATCCTTTCCAACTCGGTAAAAGAAATGAGTGAAGGTGAACTCCTTCAACTAGAAAGAGCACGCTTCATGAACGCTACCGAAGAGGTTTACTTCGAAATCATCAAAAAGAAAACTGCCTCTCTAATATCCTCATGCTGCGAAATCGGTGCTGCTTCCACCACAAAAGATCCAGATCTTCAAAAGAAAATGCGCCTATTCGGCGAACAAATTGGCATAGCTTTCCAAATTCGTGATGATCTTTTTGATTTTGGCGATAATAAATCCGGAAAACCAGCTGGCCTAGATATCAAAGAACACAAACTCACGCTGCCCATTATCTACGCTTTCTCCAAAGCAGATAAAAAAGATGTGAAAAGAGTGAAGAAACTCATTCGCTCTAACAAAATAAGTGACGCTGAAAAAATCCAACAAGTTGTTGAATTTATCACCGTACATGGAGGCATGAGCTACGCAAAAGAAAAAATGAATGAATGCAGAGATAAAGCATTCGAAATTCTTGAAAGTATACAAGCCCCAAAAGACCAAAAACAAGTTTTACAATATTTGGTTAACTACGTGATCGATCGCACAGTGTAATCCAAACCATTAATCTTCAATGCCATGAAAGTAAATATCCAAAATCACGAAATTCAATTAGAAAAAATCGACGGTAATTGGTCAGCACCAATCCTACAATCTTTGGAAATTTTGGCAAAAGAAAACAAATACATCCTGCTGCAAACCCAAAATAAAACTGTTGAAATTCAATGCACCAACTTCGATGCATCTACCAAAACAGTTACCCTACTTTACAACAATCAAAAGTACAACGCAAAAATTACTGAGCCCCTAGATGAATTGCTAAAGTCAATGGGCCTCGAAAATGCTTTAACACCCAAAGTTTCCGAAGTAAAAGCGCCAATGCCAGGTCTTGTAATTAATATTTTAGTTGCACCAGGCGATGTAGTTGAAGCCAATCAAAAACTCATAACCCTGGAAGCCATGAAAATGGAAAATGCTATCAAATCTCCAGCAGCCGGCACTGTCGCATCCATTGAAGTAAAACCCGGTGAAGCAGTTGATAAAAATCAAGTTTTACTTAGATTTGAATAATTCAACCTAAGTTCACAAGATTGGCTCACCAACCCACCATATCCACTTCATTTACCTCCAAAATTTCTAAATTTTATTTAAACAATACCTTGTTTTCATGGGTATGGATAGCCTATACAATTCTTGGCCTTCTCAATCTTACACATCTTCCAATCGCATGGACGGATGAAATACAACACCTCGACCCAGTTTTCAATTACTTCAAATTCGGTAAATACGCCTCAAAAATATGGCCAAACCCCAATGCTAATAACCATTTTCTGAGCTATCCTCCTTTAATCGGCAACCTATTGATTTCTTGGCTAACCATCTTCCCAAAAACTATTTTCTTCGCCCGACTTCCCTTCCTCATCTTCCACCTCGCCACGATATTTCTGCTCTATCGTTATCTCAAAAACAATCTCAACCTTTTCAAAACCATCGCCCTACTCCTTACCTGCCTTTTTATTTTCGATAAATCCGTATTTGAAATCTCCAGATCTGGCAGAGTTGAAACCCTAATCAACTTCCTACTCATCCTTTATTTTTCAAATCTTCATAAAAAAGACAGTTACTTACCCATATTCGCACTGTCTCTACTCGCATTATCTCATTTATATATCTGGCCCCTTGTACTAATTGGTATTGATCGTTTTATCTCACAAAAACAATATAAAAATCCCCTACAAATTACAATTTTCTTCATCCCCATCCTGTTAACTTTTGCTCTACTTCAGCCCAATCTCATTGATCTCAAAACACAACTACTATTTCAAACTGCCAAACATCAATCATCCGGATTACATGCAATTTTAGACTTCTTCTGGTTAAAGTTTTGGCCTTATTATCTCGAACAACCCATCGTTCCATTTCTATACATTTCTGCAATTTTTCTGGCGATAAAACAACTGTACCGTACACCAAACAAAGAAAAATCTTCGTCAATTGCCGCTTATTTTATCATTCTCATCCTATCTCAAGCAATTCTTCTCACACCCCAAATGCGCTACCATAGCGTGCATATGCTGTTTTCCATTCTCATCCTCGCTAAAGAAATAGAACAGGTTCAAAAACAAACAACCGCCAAGCAAACACATAAACTCTTCTTTCTATTTACCAACCAAAAAAGTTGGGTTAAATCCATATTGTTTGCCACTTGCCTTTTACTTTTTTCAATTGGATTTTTGGCCCGCCATACCATCGCCCTATTACAATACTCCGAAAGAAATCCCGAAATTATTCAATCACTTTTAAACAAACATCAACCAAAAAATCAATGGGTAATCTTTGGCGAACCCATCGCCGATTATTGTATTGCCACCAATAAAAATGCAGAATTTGGTTTGGAATTCTATCCCGAACATTGGCAATTTCAACCCAATAAAACCTATTTTTTATTGCATAGAACCAAACCCAATGCATTGCCATTTTTAGAAATTATCGATAGTACAACATCGCCACAGCCCTTACCAAAACTATTAAAACCGATGGGGAAAGCCCACACGTATCATGGCCTCTATTTATACAAAATCAATAACCAAACTGCTTGGAACCTATTCTTCTCTAAAGAAAATCTTCAAAAAATCACCGGAAAATAACATACTACCGCAAAGCCGTAGCCGTATTCTTCAATCCATAAGCTATCAATTCGTCATAGCCCAAGTTGGGGTTCTTATGGTATATCAATGTCATGTAGTTGTTTTCCGTTTCTGCATGATTACCTTCTAATTCCATAAAACTCAATTTCTGTGTCTCAGGATCCAAAACACCATACAAGTAGTTATAATAACCCTGTTTTAACGGCAATACAGCCTCATAAACCATAGCATCAGGATTCCAATAAAGTTTATGCGATTCCAATATCCGCCAATCACTAATTTCACCATAGATATAAACAGGATTTGGAAATTCTCTTTCAGCCTTCAATGAAAAATGAACATAACAATAATCACTTTCCAATATCACACCAGCCGGCAAAGGAATATCCTTGTTATCATATAACACCTTGCCATTGATATCAGCCCAATTGAAATATCGCTCCATTCCCCGGCTTTTATCCTGTACCAGCCAAACATGTTTCTGATTGGCGATATTCATTCGCTTGCTAACGCCCGACATAGCCATCCGCAAACTTCTTAAATCAAAAAATCTAAATTGATTTATCCCCTCAAACTGATTGCCCAACTGCTGATTATACTGAAATGTTTGTCCAAAAAACACATTGGGTTTCATGTCAAAATTCGCATAATCCCATTCACCATTTCGCAAAACCACAGTTTTTAAGTCTTGCAAAGGATTAGGCATGTAATAATCTCCATTAACAACAAAGGTCATATTCACTTGTTGATGCGTTACACGCAAATCAACTTGCTTAGATTGGTATAACTCCATATCCACTCTGCCCTTAATATCCAAAATCATCATCCTACGTGATAAAACGATATCTTTTTCATCAAAATTCCGATACACAACCAAAATGTAATTTCCACTTACCTTCGGCATCATATTTTCCGTGGGTAAATCCACCTTGTAATGGGTGTAATTGGTTAAAGTTCCACTCGAAAACCCAACATCATCTATATTTTCATATCCTTGACCATCTAAAAATTGGGTCTTAACCAAACCCTGTGTAGGTCTCCAATATGCGTCACAATGAATCAATGTAAATTGATAAAAATCGCGCTCCGTCTTGATCTGATCAAATTCCAATGTTAACTTTTTATCAGATCCCAACATATATAACGGGAAATTAAATCCGCTTTCCGTTTGAACAAAACGAACAGATTTTACATTGTCTTCATAAATCGCATTTGCATATCGCAGTGTGCTATCCGTTGATGCCAATGCTACCTGAGTCATGCACATCAATCCTAGCCATATCGCGAAATTTCTATTCATAATTCCAAACATATAAAACTTAATACAGTTTTCAACGATTAATCGCCGAATCCAACAAATATCTTTATCAATTTTAGGTTCTTAATTACTCTTGAAGTATCAACCACTCCTCAAACATCGCATCATGTTGCTGCTGCAACTGCTTGATTTCCAAATCCAATGCCTCATACTGCGCCGTAAAAGAATTCACTTTTTCAAAGTCAGAAACTACCTCTTCAGAATGCAATTTGGCTTCAATTTCGTGAAGCCGATCTTTTAAATCGTTGATCTTTAATTCCAATTTTTCCAACTCCTCTTCCATCTTTTTTAACTGGTTCTTAGATACCAATTTCCCAGCTTCGTTATCTGATTTTTCAGCTACTATGGGATCAGAATTCTTTCTTTCCGTGCGATGCTGCGCTGCGGTAACTACAGGTGCCGGACGGTTTGCCATCCATTCTTGATATTCATCATAAGTGCCCTGATATTCCCTAATAATGCCATCCTCAATCCACCAAATCTTATTAGCAACCCTCGAAATAAAAGTCCTGTCGTGCGATACAAACAAAACACTTCCAGCATAATCAATAAGCGATTCTGCCAACACCGAAGTACTAAACATATCCAAGTGGTTCGTAGGTTCGTCTAACAACAAAAAATTCGATTGTGTAATCAATGTTTTTGCCAATGCCAACCTCGATTTTTCACCCCCACTCAAAACTTTTACCTTCTTAAAAACTTCCTCTCCCGTAAATAAAAAACAACCTAAAACAGTCCTCAATTCACGTTCTGTATACTCCCCACTCACCCTACCAATTTCATTTAACAAATCATTCTTCAAATCCAACGCTTCCAATTGATGCTGAGCAAAAAAAGCAGATTCAACATTCCACCCCAATTGTGCTTCTCCCTCAAATTTCTCAGAACCATGAATCATTCTCAACAAAGTGGATTTACCCTTTCCATTAGCACCCACCAATGCAATCTTATCACCCCTTAGAATCTGACCTTGTGTACCTTTAAAAATCTCTAAATCTCCATACGATTTCCAAACATTTTTAAGATCTACTATGGTTTTTCCTGGAGTAACACGGATGTTAAATTTAATATCAAACTCTCTTTTTTCATCCTTTAACACCTCAATCTTATCAATTCTTTCAATCATCTTCACCCTACTCTGAACCGCCTTTGATTTACTTGCCTTGTAACGAAACCTTTGGATGAAACGCATCTGCTGCCTAATAAAATCTTGCTGATTATCATATCGCCTTTGCATCATTTCATCACGCTCCTCTTTCTGCTCCAAATATTCGGTGAAATTACCCTTGTAATGAAACAACTGTTGATGTGCTACCTCAGCTATGCGATTTACTGTTTTATCTAAGAAAAATCGATCGTGTGACACAATAACATAGGTTCCCTGATAATCACTCAAATAATCTTCTAACCATTCAATTGTTGGCAAATCCAAGTGGTTGGTAGGCTCGTCTAACAACAACAAATCCGGAGCCTGTAACAACAATTTCGCCAACATCGCCCGCATTCTCCATCCCCCGGAAAACTCGCGCAAACTCTTACTTAGTTGCTCAGTTGTAAAACCCAACCCTTCTAAAATCTTATCCGCCTGAGCATGCCAATCATAACCACCCAATGCCCCAAACTGTTCTTGACAATCACTCAAGCGTTGCAAGGTTTTATCATCATATTCTGTTTCAATCTTTTCCAACAAATGATGGATCTCTTTATCCAACTTTGTTAAATCCTCACGCCCGCCCAAAACAACATCACGAACCGATTCCCCAATATCCAAACTCAATAAATCCTGATTTAAAAATCCAATTTTCAAATCTCCAGATCTACTCATTTTTCCCTCACGCAAATCAAAATCACCACTGATTACGCGCAAAAGCGTAGACTTTCCAGTACCATTTAATCCAACTAATCCAATTTTTTCATTGGGTTTGATATGCCAATTGGCATTTCGATATAAGTACCTTCCGGCAAATTCAAACGAAAAATCAACTAAAGCTAACACAATGCAAATTTACCCCTTGTTTGTGATGCTCTTCCACTTCATTACAAAATCATTCATGAAATATCCATCTCCAATATCAAAATCTGCAACCCTATCAATCACAAAACCCAATTTAAAATAAAAATTAATAGGCTTATAATTCATCCTATTTACCTGTAATTGAATCTCTTGCACATCACTTAATTCATTTAATAAAGCAGAAAAAGTGGCTGTTCCTACACCCTTGTTATGTTGATCTAAATCCACATAAAATTTATTGATAAAGTATTTTCCCTTGTCCATCGCTGTAACAGCTATAAAACCTGAATCCATCATGTCCGTTTTAATAAAAAAAAACACCTGACCTTCTGCCATCTGCTTCTCAAGTGCATCGAATGAATAAAATCGCTCCAACATATACTCAACCTGCCGCTCACCAATAATCTCAGGATAGTGAGCCCACCAAATTTTATGTGCCAATTGTTGGATTAATCCAATTTCACCATGTTTCGCTCTAATTATTTGCAAATTCACATACCAAATTTCAGTTTTTTGCGCCAACTTTGAACCAAAATCCTAGAAAATTTCTTCAATCATGTTACAGTTAAATCAGATCACCATTGGCTTCAAACGAAGCCAGCCCTTGGTTTCTGATATTTCCTGTTCATTCGATAGCGGAAAATTAGTAGTACTTATTGGCAGCAATGGAAGTGGGAAATCTGCACTTTTGAAAACCATTTCCGGTCTAATCCCTACAATTTCTGGCGATATAATTATCAGCAATCAAAACATCCACAAAATCGAAGCTCACCACAGAGCTTCTCTCGTAAGCATCATGCTTGCAACACCCCCAACAATCCAGAATTTTACTGTAGAAGAAATCATTCATACCGGTTTGCAACGATTTCTTAGACCTTTCCAAAAAATCGAATCTAAACACCAACAAAAAATCCAAGAAGCGCTTGAAATAACTGGACTCAATGAATTAAAATCAGCCATATTTGGAAAGCTTTCAGATGGACAAAAACAAAAGGTAATGCTCGCAAGATGCCTGGCTCAGGATTCTAAAATAATTTTATTAGACGAACCACTGGCTTTCCTTGATTTTCCTTCTAGAATCTCCTTCCTCGAAACATTAAAATCTACAGCAAATCTCCACAACAAAACCATTTTGTTTTCAAGCCACGACCTTCAAATATCTGCCAAATTTGCAGACGAAGCCATTGGTATTAAAAATAGCCAATTTTATCATTATCTACCTGAACAATTCTCAGAGATTAACCACTTCTTTGAACATTAATTCCGTCAGCAAAATTGAAAATTAGACCGCCATTCAAAATGAAAGAATTTGAGGTCTTTCAAGATTTAGCAGCATTACCTGTTACCACAGATGCGTGTTTATTCGGATCCTGGGTGGAAAATCAACTTTCTAATTACTTATCTGAAACCCCCGCAGCTAAAATACTAGATATTGGTACTGGTACCGGTTTGCTTAGCTTCATGTTGGCACAAAAACATCACAATTGTAAAATCATTGGATTAGATATTCATCAACCTTCTATAACTAATGCCAATCAATCATTAGCCGTCAACCGCCAGAATTATTACAAATACTACAATGTTGAATTTTTAAACCAAGACTTTATTATTTCAAAACAGTTTCAAAAAAACGAATTCAATGTTATCATTTCCAACCCACCTTTCTTTCAAAATCAATTAGAGTCTTCCAATAAAACACGCAATATAGCCCGTCATTCAAACGAATTAACTCCAGAATTACTTATTTCCAAATCAGCCGAATTGCTAAAAGATAATGGCCAACTCTTTTTATTATACCCAAAATCTGAATGTAACTCGATCATGAATTTATTAAATAAACATTTTACTGTAAATCAATTAGTTGAAACAAAACCTACACCCAGTAAAAATCCAAATTTGGTGTTTATTCATGCAGAAAAAACTGCGTTAAAGAATAAATTTAAATCATTTGAATTTTGTGTTTATCAAGAACCAGGCATTTTATCCAATAATGCGATATCCTATTTAAAAGACTATTATATAACACTTTAGAAATAATCAATTTCAAATTGGCATTGATTATTAACTCACCAAGTTGTAATTTCGTTTCATGTATTGGATCAAGTACGCAGTAGAAAAATCTTTATTTGGGGTTTGTAGTTACTTGGGAGAGTTAATGGGTATTTCAACCAAAAGTATAAGATTATCATTTGTTTATCTTAGTTTCTTCACTTTGGGATCGCCCGTTATTTTCTATTTCATCATGGCTTTCTGGATGAATATCAAAAGATATAGCCAAGAAAGAAGAACCCGTATTTGGGATCTTTAATTGGCAGAAAAATAAGGCAAAACGCCCTTTCCCCTTACTAGAAATTACTGCTTATTGTAAATCTAACACCGCTGAAAGCAGGCTCAACACGACAAATACCACCAGAACAGTTTACACCCTGTTGTTGCTTTAGGTAACTCAATGTAAACACAGTGTTCTTCTCAATATACCCGATAAAGAATGTAGGATAATGCAACACCCTATCAGCAATTACGCCCTTCATTACATCATATCGATGTGGTTGTACATTCACCATATCACCAACCGCAACACTTAAGTTCTTTTTGATATAAAATTCCACCATCATATTGGCGAAGGAACCCTGATCTTTCGGTGTGTTTAAATATTGAGCCTCAATTCTTAAGCTTCTACCTTCTTCCATTCTGTGAAGCCATTCAAAAAATGGTGTGATCGTCTTAACAACTTGGTATTCAGGCTCTTGCTCGTATCTTGCTTGGTTATAATAAACCCTCTGAATACCCCATTTAATTTTATCATGTTGAGCCGTAGTATGCAAAAACTCCAAATACATTTCATGATAAAGTTTCTCTGCTTGCATCACGCCAGCTGCATTCATCTTGCCATTACTCGCCAAACTTTGTACATAACTACCATTAGCGGTAATTTGCAGCCCTTTCATCGGTTTAATCTCTAACTCAGCTTGCAATCCATCTTCGCCCAATGCTTGACCAGGAGCATTGTAACGAGCCAATAAACGATATGTGTTCTGCCTAGTTAATGAAGGCAAATAAGAAATCAATCCATTCAACAAAGTTTCTGTGGGCGATGTTCTAAATGAAAACTGGTCTACGTGCCTAGCTTGTACATTGATTCCAATAGACGCCTGTCTTGACTTCTCCCATGCCTTTCTTTCCTTAGCAGACATTTCCCTTTCAACTCCGCCTTCTGTCACTTTCGGTGCGTTTTCGGTACTCAACCACTTTATACCGCTTTTCCCCCAACTCAAAGAAGAATAAAGCACCTTACCAGGCTTTAAAACATACTTGTTTTCAAATCCCAAAACAGCCTCCGGCGTTTTGTAATTACCCTCAACATTCCAAGAAAAATCGCCAATACTGTATGTGAAATAACCATTAAATCCATAAACATTGTATTTCGGATAAAAACGTTCAGCCAAATCATATCCATTGATATTGCTAACCAAAATATCCATTGTGGCCCTATCCAAAGTTCTGTTCACAGCAGATGCTCCCACTTGTACATCGCCAAATTTCGCCCCCTTCCCCAAATCAAATCCGCCCTCTAAATTCAATCCACTCATCACTTGCTTGCTATATCCAAAACGGTTCTTAATGTTTCCTTTTTGATTTCCTGCAAATCCTTTTAACGTCCAACGATCACCCAACTTATACTTCAATCGAATTCCTTGCATGGCATAATCAATGCCAATCATACGCTGTTCGTAACTCCTAAATAAAATACCCGATCCAAATTGATCATAAAATGAACCTACAGTAATATCCAATCTATCAATCACTTTATTGGCTTGCCAAAATCCAATGCCATGATCTGTATAAGCATCCTGAGGATCCAACAAAGGACTGTTATTAAAAGCATCATATCGCATAATAAACTGATAACCCTTAATCCTATATTGCATGAATAACCACGCGTCTGCACTCGCCCTATTTTCACGATATACCTTGGTACTAGCACCTATACTATCATCGCGCAAATATTTTTGATAGTTCATTAATAAGTTACCACTAAACTGACCCTTTTCCTCTGAATTACTAGTAGTTTGAGCTCGCGCACCAGCAATAATTGCCGTAAGCATTACAATCGAAAGCAATTGACGAATATTCATCTCCTGCAAAGAAACAAAAAACCCCGTATTTTTGTAGTTCTATTATGGCAGAAGTATCAAATACACCCTCATCATCTAGAAAAATGTACATCGAAAGCTATGGTTGTGCAATGAATTTTTCTGATTCTGAAATCATCGCCTCTATCATGAGCGAACATGGTTTCACTGCCACCAAAGATGAATTGGATGCAGATGTTATCTTCCTCAATACTTGCGCAATCAGAGACAATGCCGAACAGAGAATTCGCGAAAGATTAAAACAACTTCGTTCCAATAAAAGACAAAATTCCGACCTAATCATCGGCGTTTTGGGCTGTATGGCAGAACGTTTAAAAGATAAATTACTTGAAGAAGAAAAACTTGTAGACGTAGTTGCAGGACCCGATTCATACAGAGAATTACCCAAATTAGTAGCCGAAGTAGATGAAGGTGGCCGGGCGATTAATGTTCTACTTTCTAGAGAAGAAACCTACGGTGATTTAAATCCAGTTAGACTAAATTCCAACGGAGTTACCGCCTTCATTTCTATCATGAGAGGCTGCGATAACATGTGTAGCTTCTGCGTTGTACCATTCACTCGTGGAAGAGAACGCTCAAGAGATCCGCAATCCATTGTAAAAGAAGCAGTAGACCTACAAAATGCTGGATATAAAGAAATTACACTATTAGGCCAAAATGTAAACTCATATTTGTGGTTTGGGGGCGGGGCGAAAAAGGATTTTAAATCACTTACTGATGAAGAAAAAGCTTCTTCGGTTGATTTCGCCGATTTACTAGAACTTTGCGCTAATGCAGTTCCGAACTTGCGCATTCGATATAGCACATCACACCCAAGAGACATTAACGAAAAAGTTGTTAGGGTAATGGCTCAATATCCAAACTTGTGCAATTATATTCACCTACCTGCTCAGTCCGGAAATACAAGAGTATTGGATATCATGAGCAGAAATTACACCAGAGAATGGTACATGGATAAAATTACCATGATCCGATCAATCATTCCAGATTGTGGTATTTCTTGCGATATCATCGCCGGATTCTGCACAGAAACTGAAGAAGAACATAAAGACACGCTTACACTTATTGAAGAATGCAAATTCGACTTTAGTTACATGTACAAATACAGCGAAAGGCCCGGAACTCCTGCAGCCAAAAAACTAACAGATGATATCCCAGAAGATGTAAAAGGTAGACGTTTGGCAGAAATTATCACTGTACAAAACAGAGTCTCAAAAGAAAACAACCAAGCCTACATTGGCAAAACTGTGAAAGTTCTAGTTGAAGCAGCGAGTAAAAAAAGTAAAAATGATTGGATGGGCAGAAACGATCAAAATATCGTAACAGTATTCCCATGTGAACATTATCAAAAAGGCGACTTGGTTGAAGTACTAATCGAAAGAATCACAACCACTACCTTAATCGGTAAGGCAATAGGAAAAACAACCATTTAAGATGGTTGTTCAAAATACTGTCGCTACAAAAAATCTTATTTTTTTGCCGAATACATTGGCTTCAAATTAGCCAACATATCTGCTGTCATTGAATCCAAATCGTATGCAGGTTTCCAACCCCAATCTTCTTGGGCTCTTGAATCATCAATTACAGCTGGCCAACTATCTGCTATCGCCTGGCGATAATCTGGCTCATAAGATATCGTAAAACCATCCACTTGCTTTTCAATGGCAGCCGCAATTTCTTCTGGTGCAAAACTCATTCCAGCCAAATTATAACTGGTTCTGATTTTAATTTGTTCTGCCGGAGCATGCATGATATCCAATGTTGCCTTAAGTGCATCAGGCATATAAAGCATAGGCAAGGTAGTCCCAGGCTTCAAGAAACAATCGTGATGACCTTTGGTTAATGCATCGTGGTAAATAGCTACAGCATAATCAGTAGTTCCACCTCCAGGAGCACTCTTATAACCAATTAAACCTGGATACCTTAAACTGCGGGTATCAATTCCCCAACGATTATAATAATACTGAGTATATAATTCTCCTGCCAATTTGGAAATACCATAAATAGTTGTTGGATCCATAGTTCCATACTGAGGCGTATTAAATCTTTCAGTATTTGGCCCAAATGCCGCAATACTAGAAGGCCAATAAATTTTATGGATAATTCCTGTATCTCTTGCTGCATTTAACACATGGAACAATCCCTCCATATTCAACTTCCAACCAAATTCTGGATTCTTCTCAGCAGTTGCACTCAAAAGTGCAGCAAGATGATAAACTTGTGTTGGCTTATATTTATTGATTATCTCACCCAATCGGTTAACATCCAAAATATCTAAATCTTCAAAAATCCCAGTAGAAAAAACTTCATGCTCAGATTTTTTGATATCACTGGCAATTACATTTCCTTCACCATAAATCCCTCTTAAAGAATCAACTAACTCTGTGCCCAACTGTCCGCAAGCACCAATCACCAAAACTTTTTCGTTCGTCATATCAATCGCAAATTTTGCGGAGTAATTCCATATTACCAAACAGAATTATTCGTTTCGATGAAATAAGTGCATTTTTTTTGAATTTATTAAGCAACTTTGCTGTATCGTGTTAGCATCAACCCAAAATAATATTATTCACTTCGGCGTTGTAGGTCACGGACATATTGGCAAGCGCCATGCCCATCTAATTCAACAAAATCAACATTGTAAACTACTGGGCATTTGTGACAATAATCCAAACCAACTAATTGATATACAAAAAGATATTTCCACTTTCGACACGCTTGAAAAATTGATTTTTTCCAAACCAGAAATTGATATTATCTCTATTGCAACTCCAAACGGATTACACGCAGAACATGCAATTTTTGCCCTTGAGAATAAAAAACATGTGGTAATTGAAAAACCCATGGCACTTTCTAGTTTAGAATGCGACAACATTATTAATGCTGCTGAAAAGCATAACAAGAAAATCTTTTGTGTTATGCAAAATCGATTTTCACCAACCGCCCAATGGCTTAAACAAACCATTGAAAACAAACACTTAGGTGAAATTTATCAAGTAATTGTACAATGCTATTGGAACAGAGACCACAGATACTATACCCCAAATCATTGGCACGGAACTAAGCATCTTGACGGTGGAGTTTTATTTACACAATTTTCTCATTTCATAGACATGATTTACTGGCTATTTGGCGATTTATCCCTTACTTATAGTGCGCAACATAATTTCAATCACCATTCAATAACCGAATTCCCAGACTCAGGAATGTTCAATTTCTCCTTTCAGAAAAATGGGAAAGGCACATTTATTTACTCAACTTCACTATTTCAAGAAAATTTTGAAAGTAGTATTACAATCATTGGCGAAAAAGGCACGGTTAAAGTAGGTGGACAGTACATGAATGAAATCAGTTATTGTAATATTGAAAATCATCCAAAACCAGTTTTACCTGAATCGCCAGCTCCCAATAATTATGGTGCATACCAAGGATCTGCCGCAAACCACTCATTTGTATTTCAAGAAGTTATAAATACATTATTAGAAAATAAACCCATTTTTACTACAGCTTCAGACGGTAAGAAAGTTGTAGAAATTATTGAATCAGCAAACCTAAATTCAAGTTATTGATTTTCACCATATTGTAGAAAAAAATATTTTTCAAACTTTTTTGGGGGGAATCGGTTTTTCTAGTGTAATAACCAAGATTTTACCTTTCCGGAAAAAGGCAAATTATGAAAGAACAATTGGAATCTAATTTACTAACCAAGTACGCAGCTGGATTAATGACCCCTGAAGAGTTGAGAAAACTTGAAGAGTGGTTAAAGAAAAACCCACAGTACGTGCCAACTTTGGCAATCATTCAAAAACAAGTTTCCGCCATGCTTCAACCTTCTAATCTTAACTTTTAAACCATGAGCAGCGATTTACACAATGATCCAGAATTCAAAGAAATTTGGGATCTAGCCAGCAATTATCAATATAAATTCGACAGCCAAAATGATTTGGCTTTTAATAAATTTATGGCCGAAAATAACAAACCTACATTGAAAGTTGAAAAAAACTATTCGAAGTGGTTAAGCGTTGCTGCAGCGGCGATTTTGCTTTTGGCCAGTGTTGTTGTTATTTCCAAATACAACAAATCTGAAACCCTCCTTTCTTGCGGAAATAATCAAGTAGTCAACAATATTCAAACTTTAACCTTAGAAGACGGCACTGTAATTACTCTTAATAACAATGCTAAAATCAAGTGGGAACTTTACGACAAATCCAGAAAAGTTAGTCTAGTAGGTAGAGCGCATTTTGAAGTTGCAAAAGATGCGAACAGACCATTTACAATAAATACCAATCAAACCCAAGTAACTGTTTTAGGCACTGGCTTTGATGTTGTTGGTTACCCAAATAAACCAACTGAGGTAATTGTGAATCATGGCAAAGTTGAAGTAGCAAGTATAGTAAATAACAAAAAAGCAGCCACCTCTATTTTAACCAAAAACATGAAAGCCATGGTGAATAGCAATGAAATAAGTGTAAATAAAAATTATAACGCAGAAGCAATCTCTTGGGCAACCGGCGAAATCAAATTCAACGGCACTCCGTATAACGATGTAATTTCTGCACTTGAAGAATATTATCAAGTTGAAATTGAAAATATTCCAGTTCCAAATTCTCAAATCGGCTTAATTATCGGAAACCCAAAATTTACAGGCAAATTCAATAAAGAAACAGACGCCGCAATGGCTTGTAAAATCGTTTCAAAAGCACTTAATCTGAATTTGGAAATTCAACAAAACTAATTTTATTAAGATTTTTGCATTCCTAATGCAAAAACTTATATCAAATTTATCAAAATAAACCCACGTTAAACAACATTTGGCGTGGGTTTTGCGTCTTATTCATGCCCTTAAAACATTAACTTAATTTCGATAACTTTGTTAAAGGATTAACCCATCATGAAAAGAATTCTATTGATATTATTACTGCTTTGTAATGCATACGATGCATTCGGGCAAAATGAATCAATAGACAATTTCTTTATTCCCAATAAAAATCAATGGGGAGAAAACGATCCATCAATCGCAAGAGTTGAAATTCCTCAAGGAATGATTTACATCCATTCCAATAAATTGAGATTTTATTTAACCAATCCTGAAGATGCTCACAAAAAACATCTTTCTCACCATTTCAAAGGAAAAGATACCCAATTTACTGTACAGCATGAAGTTTTTGATATATTCTTCGGTGATTCTACATCAGAATCAAACCGTTTTCAATTTCAAAATTTTGCTCCATTCTATTATAACTTTTTCCTTTCTAATAACCCCAAAAACCAAATTACTAAGCTTTATCCCTGTCGTGAATTAATTATCCTAAATGTTTATCCTCAAATTGATGTTAAACTCTACTTTAACAACCAAAAATTAGAATTAGATTGGATTTTGAAAAAAGGGGCAAATCCAAACCACATTAATATCTCCATTCCCAAGGAAATAAAATCACAACTCATCAATAATAACATTGAGATTACATCGCATTTTAGCCAATTTATAATTCAAAAACCCATCGCATACCAATCAAAAAAATCATTCAAATCCATAAACTGCCGATACGTAAAACAAAAAAACAATTTGTATGGATTTAAAATTGGCTCTTACGATACCACCCAAAACCTAATTATAGATCCAATTCTGGTTTTCTCCACTTATAGTGGCTCAAAAGCAGATAATTTTGGATTCACCGCCACTTACGATACGTCTGGCTGCTTATATGCCGGTGGTATTGTAGATGCGTCAACCAGAACTTATCCAGTAACTACTGGCGCATTCCAAACAACCTATGGTGGTTCTGGAGCCGGTAATCCACCCGTAGGTCTGGCTTGTGATATTTCAATTTCTAAATATTCCCCTGATGGGCTAACGTTACTTTACGCCACATACTTAGGTGGATCAGACGATGAATACCCCCATAGCCTAATCGTAAATCCAAAAAATCAATTGGTGATTTTTGGCACTACTTTGTCCTTAGATTTTCCAATAAAATCCGATACTACTTACCAAAAAACTCATAGCGGTGATTATGATATCTTCATTGATATCCTTAGCCAAGATGGCTCCAAATTGATAGCCGGCACATTCATGGGTGGTAACGATGTAGACGGATTCCAAAGTGATAATTTCTCTAGCGAACTTATTTACAATTATGCCGATAATTATCGGGGCGATATAGCAACAGACCAATTCGGTAATATTTATATCGCAACTTGCACCAGAAGTACCGATTTCCCCGTTTCACCAGGAGCTTACCAAAAAAAAATATCTGGTGAAACTGATGCCGTTGTTTTTAGTCTTTCTCCTAACCTTAGAACTTTGCGATGGGCTAGCCTTTATGGTGGCTTATTAGATGATGCCGCCTATTCCATTAAAATTGATGATTCCTCTAGAGTTTTCGTTGGTGGAGGTACACGATCAGCCAATTTCCCAATTCAAGGTAATACATACCAGAAAACAGCAAGTAGCAATAATGTAGACGGATTTATTATTCGCATAGACCAAAACACTGGAGCATACCAGCTTGGAACCTACTGGGGTACATCAATGTACGACCAAATCTATTTTATCGATTTAGACGCAAATAATAACGTTTATTTTACAGGTCAAACCGAAGGTTCAGTTAACAGAACTATTGGTACATACGGGAAAGACAATACTTCCCAATTTATTGGTAAATTCAATCTCAATCTTTCTAAGATTGAATTCATAACAACATTTGGTTATAGAACCAACGGTATTCCCGAATTATCTCCTTCCGCTTTCATGGTAGATGAATGCTATAACATTTATTTCAGTGGCTGGGGTTGTGATATCGGTGTTGGAAATGCAGGTACTACTTTTAACCTCCCCGTAACCGCAGATGCTCACCAAAAAACAACGGATAGAAATGATTTTTACCTCATCGTTTTAGGCAAAAATGCCAACAACCTTAAATATGCCTCCTATTTTGGTGGAAATAAATCAGAAGATCATGTAGATGGAGGAACTTCAAGATTCGATAATCGTGGAATTATTTACCAAAGTGTTTGTGCCAGCTGCCCAAATAGACCCCCTGGCCTAAACGATTTCCCAACCTCTCCCGCAAATGTAGCCTTCAAAAATAACGTAAGTATACGTTGCTCAAATGCTAGTTTTAAACTCGATTTTCGCCTGGGTTACAGCATCGATGCACTTTTTGCTTCTACTCCAAAACGCTTCTGCCTAGAATCACCCGTTAACTTCCAACCCTTTAGGTTCTTCCCAAAAGCAACCTATACATGGTATTTCGGCGATGGAGATTCGAGTAATTCCTACGCTCCTACACACACATACAAAGACACAGGTAAATTTATCGTTAAACTAATAGTTGTTGATTCCTTAAGTTGTAACGCAAGAGCAGTTTATCAAGATACAATTCAAGGATTTCCTAATCCTATCGCCAAATTAAAATATACAGACGAACCCTGCGAACCAGGAATCAAGCTTCAAGCAACCACTAAATATGCCGATTCGATTACGTGGATTCTCGATTATCAGCATGATACCATTACCAAATCCTCCTCCACAACCGAAATAAATTATCAATATCCATTGGGCGTATATTGGCCAAAAATTATTACTAAAAACAATCAATCAGGCTGTAAAAGTATAGATAGTATAGAACTCCATGCCAATACAGATAGTACCTTAGACGTTTTAATTGCCAATGTATTTACCCCTAATAATGATGGGAAAAACGACTGCTTTAGAATTTTTGGCATTTCCAATAAATGCGATGAAGCTGAAGTATTTATCTTCAATAGGTGGGGAGAAAGAATCTATTACAGCAAAGATCTTGATAATTGCTGGAACGGAAAGGTAAATAACATAGGTCCCGAATTGCCATCCGGAACCTATTTTTATCAGTTACACTTAATCAAAACCAGGAATGCCAAACTACCAGAATGGCTTGAAGGTACAATTAATTTATTGCGATAAATTTATCCTATACTGCTAACTTCTACATCTCCACAAATCTTCTTCACTAAACCTTGTAATACTTTACCAGGACCTACTTCTGTAAACACGGTTGCACCATCATTACTCATTGCCAAAACACTTTGGGTCCATTTTACAGGTGCAGTTAATTGCGCAACCAAATTCTTCTTAATCTCCATCGGATTAGTTACTGCTGAAGCAGTAACATTTTGGTAGATCGCACAAGTTGGAACCCTAAACTCAGTTGCCTCAATAGCAGTTGCCAATTTCTCCCTGGCAGGCTCCATCAACGGACTATGAAAAGCACCTCCAACAGGTAAAATTAAAGCTCTTTTTGCACCAGCTATCTTCATTGCCTCACATGTCAATTCAACAGCAGAATATTCACCCGAAATTACCAATTGGCCAGGGCAATTATAATTGGCTGGAACAACAATTCCTCCTTGCTCTCCGCAAACCTTTTCTACAACAGAATCTTCTAAACCTAATACTGCTGCCATTGTGCCCTTCGCTAATTCACAAGCTTCTTGCATTGCCATTGCACGTTGATATACCAACTTTAATCCATCTTCAAATGAAATAGCACCTGCGGCAACCAATGCGCTAAACTCACCCAAACTATGGCCAGCAACCATATCAGCTTGCATCTCATCACCCATCTCCTTTGCTCTGATTACTGAATGCAAGAAAATAGAAGGCTGAGTTACGTTTGTTGCACGCAAATCCTCCTCTGTACCGTTAAACATCAAATCAGTTATTCTAAATCCCAAAATTTCATTTGCGGCTTCGAATAAGGCTTTTGCAGTTGAGCTATTATCATACAACTCCTTGGCCATTCCAGGGAACTGACTTCCCTGTCCTGGGAAAACATAGGCTTTCTTTGTCATGGTGCACAAAATTAACCATAAAAAAAGCCAACTTTTTCAGTTGGCTTCCACAGTTTTAAAAGTGTATAATTATCATGGCAATAATGCCAAAATACAAAATCTCTATATCGCAAAACTCTCACCGCAACCGCAAGTTCGCGACGCGTTAGGATTGATGAAATTGAATCCTTTTCCGTTTAATCCATCTGAGAAGTCAAGCTCTGTTCCACACAAATAAAGAAAACTCTTCATGTCACATACAATCTTCAAACGATTATCGCCAAATTGCATGTCTCCTGTCTTCTCTTCATTATCAAAATCCAACTCATAAGTTAATCCTGAACAACCGCCGCCTTTTACACCTACCCGCAAGAAATAATCAGGTGCGCCAATATTGGCTTCCCTCATCAAATCGTAAACTTTGTCTAATGCCTTATCCGTAATGGTGATTTCATCGCCTTTGGCCATCATAGTCGACAAATATTAATGGTGAGACTTTTCAGCTTCTAATGGCTCTAAACCATTCTTTACTCTGTAATCGTTAATTGCTGCTCTAATAGCATCTTCCGCCAATACAGAACAGTGAATCTTAACAGGTGGCAATGCCAATTCCTCAACAATTTCCATATTGTCGATGGCCAAAGCCTCATCTACTGTTTTCCCTTTTAACCACTCAGTGGCCAAAGATGATGATGCAATTGCAGAACCACATCCAAAAGTTTTAAACTTCGCGTCTTCAATTACACCCGTAGCATCATTAACTTGGATTTGTAAACGCATTACATCACCGCACTCAGGTGCACCTACCAAACCCGTTCCTACATTGCTACTCGCTTTATCTAAAGTACCAATGTTTCTTGGGTTACTGTAATGATCAATTACTTTATCTGAATATGCCATTTTTTTATCTCCTTATTCTATTACAAATTTACAATTTAGATTCTTTCTAAACAATACATTGTTCTCTATTACTCAAATTACCAGTTTAATGTTCAGACCATTCTATTGATTTCAAATCAATTCCTTCCTTAAACATCTCCCACAAAGGACTCATATCTCTCAATTTATTTACAGCTTCACTAACCAAATTAATGGTATAATCTATCTCTTCCTCTGTAGTGAATTTACTCAATCCGAAACGCAAACTGCTGTGAGCCAATTCATCATCCAATCCCAAACTCTTCAATACATAGCTAGGCTCCAATGAAGCACTCGTGCATGCGCTTCCGCTTGAAACTGCTATGTCTTTAATCCCCATCATCAATCCTTCGCCCTCAACATATTTGAAACTAATGTTGCAAGTATGCGGCAATCGATGCTCAACACTACCATTTACATAACTCTCCTCTAATTTCAACAATGCCTTCTCCAATTTATCGCGCATTCCTCCCAAACGCTTAGCGTCTGTTTCCATTTCTTGTAAAGCAATCTCACACGCCTTGCCAAATCCCACAATACCAGGAACATTCAAGGTACCACTCCTCATGCCTCTTTCATGACCTCCACCATCTATCTGCGCTGTAACTTTTACCCGTGGATTTTTCCTTCTAACATATAATGCTCCAACACCCTTTGGTCCGTACATTTTATGAGCCGTAAAACTCATTAAATCAATGTTATCGCGCGTTACATCTACAGATACTTTTCCTACCGCTTGGGTAGCATCTGTATGAAATAATACCCCCTTAGACTTACAAAGTTTACCAATAGCCTCTATGGGTTGAATTACACCCAATTCATTATTAGCAAACATTACAGATACCAAAATAGTATTTGGCTTAATTGCCGCCTCAATTTCTTCAGCTGTAATTAATCCATCAGATCCTACAGACAAATACGTAACCTCAGCTCCCAATTTCTCCAAATGTTTACAAGTATCCAAAACGGCTTTGTGCTCTGTAGAAACAGTAATTATATGATTACCCTTGGCTGCATACATTTCATAAACACCCTTAATCGCCAAATTATTACTTTCTGTAGCACCACTTGTAAAAATAATCTCCTTCTCAGAGGCACCAACCAGTTTTGCAACTTGCTCCCTAGCATAATCCACAGCCTCCTCAGCCTTCCAACCGAAAGAGTGATTCTTTGAAGCAGCGTTTCCAAAGTCTTCCAAAAAATAAGGTCTCATTGCCTCAAATACCCTTGGATCCATAGGGGTAGTGGCATTACTGTCTAGGTATATAGGTAGCTTAACCATATCAATATTCTTCTATTTAGATAGTTTCTAAACTACAAAATTAACGTATTAAATTGGATTTGGTTTTACATTGTTTTAATTCCTTAAAAATTGTTGTTTTGTAACCATGAGTATCAATAAAATCGAACATATTGGAATTGCCGTTTCTAACCTCGACGCCTCCGAAAAGTTATTTTCACAACTACTTGGTTGTGAACCATATAAAAGAGAAGAAGTTGCTTCAGAAGGAGTAATTACCTCGTTTTTTTTATTGGGCGATATAAAAATTGAACTCCTAGCAGCCACCAATGAAAATTCACCCATCGCCAAATTCATCGAAAAAAAAGGTGAAGGAATTCACCATATCGCATTCGATACCGCCAACATCACAAACACCCTAAGTGAAAAATCTCAACAAGGTTTTCAATTAATCAACGCAACACCAAAAGACGGCGCCGATAACAAACAAATCGCATTTCTACATCCCAAATCAACCAACTCAGTTCTAGTAGAACTCTGCCAAGACAAATAACCTACCCCGCAAAACGTTGATATAACATCAACGCCCCCAATATCAAAAATACAAATCCAAATACCCGATGGAATCGCTCCATCATGCGCGTATTTAATTTGTGCTTTACCCTGCCCGCTCCCCATGCAATGGCAATTTCAGTTAAAAACACAGAAGCTACCGCAGATATACCAAACACCCACTTATTCAAAATGTCAAAATGAATCGCCGGTGGCAACGTAAATAATCCTATCCACCATGTTAAATTTGCAGGATTTGCCAAATTAATCGCAAAAGCCTTCATCCACAATTGCCAACCCGTCATTTTCGCAATGCGATTTTCAGCCTCGTCATGAACTTCCTTCTGCTTCTGAAATAAATATAAAATCCCAATCACAAAAAAAACTATGGCACCAAAAATCAACCATACTTGCTTATATTTTAACAACCACTCTTCTATATATTCCGAAAATTTCAAAGACAGTATCACAAACAATATATCGCCAGAAATTACACCCAAAGCCAAAGGTAATCCCTTTTTTATCCCACCAATAAATCCGGCTTGAATAAGTAGAAAAAAAACCACCCCAAGTGCTGTACTCATCGCAAATCCAGCCAAAAGCCCATACAAAACCGCAAAAATCACTTCCATTTTCTATTACTTTTTTGTCAATTCGTAACAAATATAATCCCGTTTACACCTTTTTTGGGTTTTCTTCACTTTTACCCTCATTTAAAAAAATCAACAAAATCAACCTTCCCGGAAACATACCAAAAAGTATGTGAAAAAGTTGGGGAAGAAGCGTTTTCTTAATTCTAAATAACACTTTCCTTACTTACTAAATTTGAATCAATGAGTTTTTTCTCCTCCGACTGGGACGACGACGAAGATGATGAAATCTTCCAAGGCGATGTAGATGCGTTAGTGAATGATTTTGAAAGCAAGTTTCGTGAGCAATTTTCTGCAAGAGAATATCTTGAATTATTCAGGCATTACGCTTCACAGTTTCCTACACAAACTGGGCAATTACGCGTAGATCAGCATATAAAAAATATTTTAGATGCCGCTATCGCTCAATATCCCTATATGCCCATTTTTACATTGCATATGTGTGAATGGTTAATTAGGGATTCAAAATTAAACAGAGCCAAAGCTTACATCGATAAAGCATTAAAATTCAATCCTTTTGAGCCAGCTTTGGGTTTTATGCAAGCCCTTATTTACAGTCTTCAAGGCAATGAAAACAATGCGCTCGAAAAACTTTCACAAATTCTTCAAAACATCGGAGAAGAAGAATCATTAATAGAAGAATTCCTGGAAATAGCTTTATACCATGAACAATTTAAATTGGCAATGCCTATTCTGGAAAAAGCATTGGATGCGGGTGCAGATGTAAGCAATATCATTGAAAAATATATCGAAAAAGCAGAAGAAAATGGCCTTATTGCAGCCTTGATCCCCATGATTGAAAGAATTATCGATCAAGACCCTTATTCTGCCGAAGCATGGTATGTCTTGGGTTCCGCGTGGATGAATCAAAGCAACCATGAAAAAGGTTTGAAAGCATTGGATTATGCTGTTACCATTAATGAAAATTTCGCAGATGCCTGGATGGCTTTTCTAGAATGCCAATACGAATTAGGCCAATATGAAGAATTCATAAAAACTTATCTCTCCTTACAAGATAAATTTCATAAATCTGCTTTCGATGAAGTTTATGGACTCCTGGCTTGGAGTTATTACGAATCGGGCGATACTAAAACATGTCGTTCTATTTATAAAGATATACTCAAGAAACAACCCCATGACGCTGAGGCTTGGTACTCTATGGGTTTAACATGGCATTATGAAGAAAATTACTCAGCCGCCATACCCTATCTCGAAAAAGCCTATGACATTGATAGATTCGAACCCGACTACGGAATGGTGCTTGCTTCTGCCTATTTTGGCGCACAATTAATCGATAAATGGGAACCTTTGTACACTACATTAACACTGGAACATCCAAAAAATCCCGAATTGTGGCTAGATTATATTACTGCACTTCATGAATCTGGCGAAGCTGAAAAAGCGCTAGATGTTATTGAAAAAGCGCTCACCAACAACCCACAGCATCCCGGTCTTTTATATCGATTTGCAGCACTTTGCTACCTAAACGGACAACAAAATGCTGCTTCTCTAGTTTTAGAAAGAGCATTGGAATTAAACCCCAATGAACACATACAATTGTTTACCTTTGCACCAGAATTGAAGAAATCTACTTTAATTCTTTCAATTATTTCAAAATTCACATCACCAAGAACTGGATCATGAACTCAGCACTATTCAACCTAAAAGATCTTCCAAACCGAACCTCAAAACCAAGAAACAATGGTTTAACCATGGTTATGGATAAAGGACTCAGTTTAAGAGAAGTTGAAAATTTCTTAGAAATTGGTTCGGAATACGTGGATATTGTGAAATTAGGATTCGGAACAAGTTTCTTTACTCCAAACCTCAAAGAAAAAATTAAATTATACCTAAATGCAGGGGTGCCCGTTTATTTAGGTGGAACTCTATTTGAAGCTTATATCGCAAGAAATCAATTCGAAGATTATATCAATCTATTAGATAAGTTAGAACTTACTCATGCAGAAGTTTCCGACGGTAGTTTGGATATGGATCACAATGTAAAATGTGATTATATCAACAAATTGTCTCAAAGATTTACCGTGTTTTCAGAAGTTGGAAGCAAAGATGCTGAAAAGATTATCCCACCCTACGAATGGATCGAGCAAATGGAAACCGAATTGGCTGCAGGTGCATCCAAAGTCATCGCAGAAGCCAGAGAAAGCGGCACTGTTGGTATCTTCAGAGGTTCAGGTGAGGTTCGTTCAGGTTTGGTAGCTGAAATTATCAGAAAAATCCCCCAAGACAACGTTCTTTGGGAAGCTCCAAAAAAAGAACAACAAGTTTGGTTTATTCAACTTTATGGCACAAATGTTAATCTTGGTAACATCGCACCAAACGAATTATTACCTTTAGAAACATTAAGATATGGATTGCGTGGCGATTCATTCCATTTCTTCTTGAATAAATAATTTCAAGTACAAAACTGATCAAAGTTCATTATTAAGTTAATTGAACGCTATTTTACCGCTACTACCTGTTTTTTCGCCTTCTTCCAGAAAGCAAAAAAAGAATTCTGTAACATCATTTTAGGCGTTAACCAGTCCCTTTTATCATATCCAACCCCCGAAACGCCATTCACAATGGGGTGCTCCTTTGTAATTACTTCAAATCCAGCATTTACAAAGTCCTCTAATTCGCCCCAATAAAAACGTATATTAGGCACTTGCCGGGCTAAATCCATTGCAAATTTTAAAGGCCCTTCACCAATTGGATGTGCCTCAAAAAAAAACTTATTAAGCAAAAATACCCGCCTACCAGTTTCCTCTTCATTCCTCCATCTTGGATCCAAATGATAATAATGATATATAAAAACCTTCTCACCCGATTCAAAACCCAATTCATTCACAGATTCCACGAACCACAACCTAATAGTCTCCAAAGGCAAATTAAATTGTACCATTTCACCTTTCTCCAAATTTTCTATCCTGCGATCTTTATTCATCAATTCTTCATACGTACAATCTAAATAAGTTCCAACATCTTTGGTTCCCATGTACTTATTTATATTCTCTTGATTACAGAAATACAATTTATTAGAATTGGTCCCTGCCACCCACTGCCAACTTAAATGATTGCTCGCCAAATCCCCATCTAACAAATAATAATACATCCAATCTGCAGCCATTTTCCATGAATATCCCCACAAATTACAAATTACCGAAGCCAAATACATACGCAAATGATTATGTATGTAACCGTATTTGTAAAGTTGATTTAAACCATTGTCAAGCGCAGAAATGCCCATTTCCCCTTTCAAAACACTAACTGGCATCCTTCCCTCAGTTCCTAACCTCAAACGCTCCTGATTATTACGCAAACTCAAAAATATCCCATCGCCATGCCATTGCCACAAATGTTGCCAATATTCCCTCCAAGCCAACTCCTGATAAAATCGCTCATGCCCCTCTTCATACCCAAATTTTTCAATACAGTAATCACGTACTTCCTTTACCGTAATAACCCCCCTAGAAATATAGGGCGATAAATAGGTTACAGAACCCCAAATAAAATTCCGCGTCTTGCTGTATTTCACCACATCAATCCCCTCAACTCTACTCCAAATCGCCTCAAATTCAACAGGAAATTCTATCTTACTCATATTACTTGATCCAATGATTTTAAATACCTATCTGCTGTTTCTAAAATTGTAGTTTGAATTTTCTCGTCCCGTGAGTCCCAATTGTTCAATAACATCCTCATCCGAATATTCCCCTCAAATACTTGGCGATGCTTTACCATAAATCGCCAAAATAACGCATCCCAAATCTGTTGCCAATCCTCACCTTTTTTAAACCATCCCATCTTCATCAAATAATTTGAACCCGAGATATAAGGCTTCGTTGTCATTAATCCACCATCCGCAAATGTAATCATCCCATAAACATTGGGTACCATTACCCAATCATAAGCATCTACATACAACTCCATAAACCATCGATAAACCTCATCCGGATCAAACTCGCACAACAACATAAAATTACCCAATATCATCAACCGCTCAATATGATGGTTATATCCCGTTCTTAATACCTTTTTGATTGCCAAATCTACAGGCAAAATACCTGTTTCCCCCCTGTAGAATGAATTTGGAATCTTTCGATTAAATCCCCAAAAATTCCGCGTACGTTGAAATCTCCCCTTCTCTTCATATACATGTCTTACAAACTCCCTCCAACCCAAAATCTGACGCACAAATCCCTCAATGGAAGCCAATGGAATTTCAAAACGTAATCCATACTCCTCCGCCCTATCAATCACGTATTTGGGCGAAATCAAACCTACATTCATATACATCGATAACCCAGAATGGAATAAAAAATCATCTCCCGTATCAAAAGATATTGCATCTTCATATGGGCCAAAATCCGCAAACCTTTCCTTCAAAAACAATTCAAACCAAGCTTTCACATCTCCTGTGGAAGTTGCATAATTTTTACCATTCTGAATCATCGATAAACTACCTGGATTATCACCAAACTTAGACGAAACGTAAGTTATGGCCTCAGAGCAAAAATCATCCGCTTCACAGAATTTAATCAACGGTATCTGAAAACCTTTTGGTAATCTTTTTCGATTTTCTACATCAAATGACAATTTACCACCCAAAAAATCACCATTCTCACCAATTAAAATACCACGCTTCTTCCTAAAAAACTGGTAATAATCTGTTTGAAAATATCGCCTCCTGCCACGTTGAAATTCCGCGTTTTCATTCTGAGTTTGGATAAATAAAGGCGAATCATGCCATTCTACAGAAACACCCAATACCTGAATTGTTTTCTTTAGCCTTCTTTTTAACCAATCATCAACAGGATCGATCAAGATCCAGTGATATTCAACAAATCTGTTGAAAAAACTGACATCCCTAATATCTGAACCCGCATCGCCCGAAGAAATATAAGATACAGCTATTCCCTTATTCCTGAGTGATTCATAATATCTTCTCATCGTAACCCGATGAAAATGGAGCTTTATTTTATGAAATTGAAACTGCCTAAAAAAGAGAAACTCCTCTATCAGAATTACTTCATCACACTGCTCAATTACAGCAATATCACCAAATAATTGATGCGGAAATAAAAATAATACCCTCTTCAATTTTGCCCTTTAGAAATACCCTACGTATTTACCTAAAAAGCAACAAATAATACAGCGATTAGTTTGCTAAATTTGCTTGAAAACAGTACAATTTCCAATGGTGATCACCCGAATTCCACATTCTTACCTCATTGTCTTTTACCTCTGTCATATACTGTTTCACCACCCATTCTATCGTGCCGCCATTGGGCCAATCCGCTATGTTATCAAATAAAATAATCCAAGCAATTCTTCTACCCTTGTTGTATTTCAACTGCCAATAATATTCTTGAAATAATTCTTCCTTGAATTTCGCTTCAGAAGGCCCCAAACGCTTCCAATCTAAAAACTGCTTCTCTTGCTTCAACTTGTGATGAATTACATCTTGAATTGTACCCGAATCGAAATCCGGAGCCAATCGAATCCCCTTTTTCCCAAGCATTAACAATCCAGTATTGGGCGATGGATCTCCAACAATCAAAACCTCTGTTGTATCCGCCGCATCCAAACGATTGATCATCCTAGAAATCGACCTCAATTCTTGGGTATCATCAATCGCATTCTGGCAAAAATAATGGCCCTTCTTAAAACTATAATTCAGCATTTTAGAAGCCGAACCCATTAAAATAAATGGATATACAAACAAGCCAATTAAACTCAATACACCAACCACTCCACGAAACATGAATCTACCATAAATTTGGTCGATATAGATGGTAAGAATCGCTAAAAAAATCCAGGGCCAAAAAACCAAATAGTAATAATCATGAAAGCGGAATTGTTTGGCAAATAGCACAAAAAAACAAACTGTACCCAAAGCAACCAAAACACTCAATTGCTCCCATTTTTGCCAACCCTCTCTGCGATTTTTTTTCATAACATAAACCCAACCAATAAATATTCCTAAGATTAGAGTTGTTGGATAAAGCCTATCCTTCCAACTGTTCCAAGAAAAATCAATTACATCTTTAAAAACCGACCAAGATTCAGCGGGATTCACTTGTTGCAGAAAATGCACATTCCACGTTTGCTTCGTTAACCAGCCCGCATAATAATACCAGCCACCGATTAAACTCAAAACCAACCCAACCAATGCAATATTCACAACACTACCCAATAATCCAACAAATGCATCGCCCTTCACAACTTCACTTTCATCTTCAATAACCAAATAATCGCCATCTTGAGAATGCTGAAAAACCGGTTTTTTAGGCTTCCGCAAGACAACAATTTGCCATAGATCCAAAAGCAGCATCGCAATAAAAGCAACCAACATGCTCACCTTCAACAATCCAGCAAACAAACTACTCAACAGCAATAAATTCCGATAATACTTAGCAGATTTTTCATTCTCTTCTACATTTATCAATGCTCTCAATTTTTCGCCCAATCCTCCACGCAAGAATTCCAATCGAAACCAGGCATAAATACCCATAAATACAAAACCCAATGCCGCCGCATCAGCCAAAAAACTCCAAGTATAAAACACAAAAACCGGCGATAAAAACAACAATGAAAGGATAAACCATCTGCTTATAAATCCAACCCGCATCCAAGCCAGTAATTTGTACAAACTCCAAATTCCCGCACTCAAAATGGTGCCAACCAAAAACCGGTGAACAAAAAAACTAAACCCAAATACCCTCCCAAAAATCCCACTTAAATAAGCCAAGATTGGAAACTCCATACCCGCAATTCCCTCAGCCGCCCTATTCTCCATCACCCTTGGCAAGAAAAAATCCCAGGTCTCGTGAAAAAAGTTCCATCCCACACAAGCTCGATCCGCCTGAGCTCCCTGATGCATCCCATATGGCTCCAGCATCCAATAATCGCCCCAACCCAAACCCAATTGAATCAATATCCAAATAATCCAAAACCGAGTCCATGACTCACGCCTCTGAAGAGGCAAATTCATGGAATTTAATCCTCCAACAAAATTAATCATCCCAATGGATCTTCTATGTTACTCTCTCGGATAATATAAGTGGGTCTATTCTTTACATTCTCACTTACCCTACCCAAATATTCACCCAACATCCCAATGCCAACCAACTGAACACCACCCAAAAACAAGATCGAAATCTGCAGAGACGTCCAACCCTGAATGGTATAACCAAAGAACTTCTGATAAATACTATACAATATCATTAAAAAAGCCACAATTGAAACAAGAAAACCCATCATTGTAGCCAATTTCAATGGCCAGTTGCTAAAACTCACAATTCCATCCATCGCAAACTTCATCATCTTCGAATAACTAAACTTCGTTTCTCCACCCATTCTTTCCTCCCTATCATACTCTACCGCTACATGGTTAAATCCAATCCATGCAATCTGCCCACGCAAATATTTATCCCTTTCCGGCATCAACTTCAATACCCTTTGAACCTTCCTATGTATCAACCGGAAATCTCCCGTATCAATGGGAATCTCCACACTCGTCATCTTCGCCAATAACCGGTAAAAAAGCTTCGCAGTAATCTTCTTCATCAGTGTTTCTCCGCTGCGCGATTTGCGCTTCGCATACACTACCTCAAACCCCTCCAATGATTTTTCATATAACGCTGGAATCAATTCCGGTGGATCTTGCCCATCGCCATCCATGATAATAATCCTTTCCCCTATTGCATTCTCAATACCCGCAGTAATCGCTATCTGATGACCGAAATTCCTAGAAAAATCAATATATTTCACCGATTTGTTCTCATCCGCCAACCCCAAAATCATCGCCATCGATGCATCCCGCGAACCATCATTCACAAATACAATTTCATACGCAATACCCATCTGCTGCATCACATCCACTATCCTTTGATACAACTTTCTAATATTCATCTCCTCATTATAAATCGGAACAACCACCGATAACAAAACAGAAGATTGATTTTTGGTTTCAGCCATGTTTCAAAAATATACAATCTTTACTTTGTAACTTTGTATTCTAATATCATTCCTATGAAAAAGTTACTTTCCTTTGGTTTTGTTATGTTGTTAACCACCTTTGCCATGGTTTCAACTACCAATTGCCAACAATCAACTAGCCATGATGGACCAATTTCTGTTGAAGAATTCGATAAAATTATCGGCGGCGATAAATTAGTAATGGTTGATTTTTATACCACTTGGTGCGGCCCCTGCAAAAGAATGGCCCCTTTTATCCAGCAAATTAAAGAACAACACAGCAACACGGTTATAGTGTTAAAAGTTGATGCCGAAGCACAAATGAATATTGCTGATCGCTATCGTTTGGAAGGTTACCCAACCGTAATTTTCTTTAAGAAAGGTCAGGTTATCGGGCGATCCCTCGGTTACACCGATTACGACGGTTTAATGAACCTCGTGAACAAGTTCAAATAAGTTAATCCCTTCCCACCTATCATATTCAAACGCCAGTATCCACTGGCGTTTTTTGTTTAAAAAGATATTCCAGCAGATAATTTCAATCCAAGTCCATGAAAAACATTTGGAGCTAATAATGCCTCCACACCGTTGGCTTGAACGTGTAATTGCAGCATTTTTCCATCTTCATGGAGCTTATACAATCGCCAACCCAAATTGATATCAAACTTATCCCAGCCGCCGATAGAAAATCCCGCAGTAATTCTATTGAAATTCACTCGCATATGCTCTCTATAAACACTTTTCTCCGTTCTCCTTATATCAAAGGCCTCGCTGATAATCCTACTAAAAAACGATGCCGGAATTTCAGGTTGTAAACTAATTCTTGGCATGTATCCTGTTGCATTTATGTATTGAAAACCAAATGGACCCATGTCAATACCCAATTGAAAAGGCATGAGCAAAAATCCAGATCTCCGTTGATCCAAATTGCCAATATCCTCTTTAACACGATCAACTTCTGAACTGATCCAGTTCGTTTGTTGCAGCTTTGTTGGCGTAATCAAAACCTGCTCAATAGAAACAGGCTGAACAGCCTTTAATCCTGCAGGTTTAAAGCCCTTACCATTAGCATCCCAAATATACCCTCGGCTACTCACCAACGCATCTTTTAAATAAAACACCCCAAAATCCTTTAAATCAAACTTGATTACCTGCTTTAACTGGCGATAATATGATCTAGAAAAAAGGTTATAATTACTAAACGACAAACCCATAACCGCGCCACTGCTATTTTCATCCATCCTTACCCAGTTATATCGCCCGTTTACAGAAAGTGAATCTGCCAGCGATGAAGTATATACCTTCACAACCTCAGTTTTTAAACGCTGAAAACCCGTTAATCTACCCACAAAAACACCCATCTCAATAAACGCAATATTATAATTCCACAATCCATAGGATTCTCGTTTCGTTCTTTCATGGGAAGATCCATAATAGGTTTCTCTGTTTATTGAAAGCAAAAAATCCAATCGCTCAGCCAAATATTGATCTACCTTATTGCTTCCCACATTCAACAACTCCCCGCGATAATATCCATTGCCCATAAACATCAATTTATAAGCATCTGGCGATATTTTTCCATTCAACAACCCACCTATACTTCCCACAACAGACCAATAATTGATTGTAGAAATGCGAATTTTAGATAGTCCAGTTGCCGAAATAAACGCCGTATCATTTACAATTTCATCGTCTTCTCTCATTTTCTCCAACAGCGATTTATCTTTCACGTTTGAGGCAATCAACTTCGGTTCTCTAACTACCGAAGAAAATGAAAATCCAAAATTCTGATATAAACCAAATCGGCATTGACCCGTTCCAAATCGATTGGCAGTATTACTCAATACTTCCTTGTCCATCCCACCGCCAAAAGCCAATTTATTGAATATATGTTGCGGTAAAATGTTACTTCCCGTCTGCAGATTTGAAGTAAAAAAACCATAATACTGCTTCTTCTCTGGCTTCGTTTCAGAAACAGAATCTACCATCACACTATCAGATAAAACATCCTGTGCCATGGAAATTCCAACATTACCAATCGCCAGTAAAAATACAATCCACTTACTTTTCATCTTTTCCTGCTCCAAAATTATTTGCCAATTTTCACCTGATAATCAACCTCAATAGCCGTATTCATCTTTAACTGATAAACACTGTTCATCGTTTTCATCAATCCATCACTATTCAAAGTAGCTTGTATGGCAATAAACTTTGCTTGCTGCAAAGCCCAAATCTTCTCTCTGGGCAACGCAATACTAAAATTAGATTTCACAGTTTCTACCGGACTTCCATTAGGCAAAGTAATCCCTGGCTCAATGGCATTCAAACCTCCAACCACATCCAAACTCGTTAAATAACCCATCCCAGCATCTAATAAATCCAATTTCAACCCTGCTCCAAATGGAAACCCATTTTCTACTTCTATCAAAATATTAGCGCCCCTAATTCTACTCAAATCACCCAACTTCTCCAACGATAAACTCTGGGTATCCCTTAAATTTAAATGATTAAATAACAATGAATAAGGCGCCTCTATCTTAAGTATTACTTCAACTTTACTGTTGTCAAAAACAAAATCTTTCCAATTGTTCACATTCCCATTTGGACTGGTTTCAATATCTAAGTTATAATGCAACAACTGCGGCAAATTCTCAATAAAGGTTCGAATATTTGAATTACTAGAATCTAATGCAATAATGGTCTCTGTGTAGGCATCACGCTTAAAAGGTGGTGAGGTAACAAATAAATCCTGCCCCAAAACAGTTGCGCCCAAGGCTTGTGAATTCTTGGTAAATACATTTTCCCCTACCAACTTATTCAACCTTATTCTGCCATCACCGCCAATACTATTTCTCAAAATTAAACTCACCTTAAAATCTTTCAATTTCATGTCAGCATCCAAACCCTTGAATAAATCAAAACCAGCAACTTGCTCGCCTGTTTGGTTCAAATTCTGACCCATATATCCAATCGCATAATCCGGATACATACCCTCCAATCGGTAATCAATTCGAATACTATCATTCAAACCCACCTCTACTTTCCTACCAGAGCTATCCATTGTTACCAGTAAAACCTGGTGGAAAGTGTTTACAGTATCCTTTACGTTCGGATCCTTTCCTCTAAAGTCAATAACATAATCAGTTAGATCAAACAGCTCATCTTTGGTGGAAATATTCCCCTTAGTTGCACCAGGTAGTTTCACAATTGATTCCAACACCTTGCCATCCTTTTCAGCCGATGGAATTTTAAAGAACATCGTCATATCCTCCTCAATCGTGCTCACCAGATGAATGCGAATATGACCTCTTTTACACTTAAAATATTTCACCTGCGCACCGCCCATATAAACGGGCAATCCTTCATCTTGGTCTATTACAGTTTGAGTTGGAAACGCAGCTATAGCATGCCTTGGTCTCAATTTTCTAACGGCCAATTCAACATCCACTCCTTTACTTGCATCAATCAAAACAGGCCCAACACTCGCCTCAGTTATCAACCTTTTAATTGTACCACGCAATCCCTTAGTTACCGTTTTGTCGCGCAAATCAATCTGCTTCGTTACCGTAGCTTCAACCGCAATATCCATAAATGAATCCAACGCCACCACCGAATTATCCGAAGCATTCGTTAATTCAAAAACCAACAATTTCACTTTCACCGGCAAATGATTGCTCAACGAAATATCCATCAACCCGCTATCCAATGTAGCCGTTTCAAAAAATGCACTGGCATCAATATCCACGGGCGATAAATTTGATTGATCTTGCGCTGGAACATTGGTAGTCTGTCCATTCAACAACTTGAATATGGGATTTATCTCACCCAAAGTTACCGAACGCGTTATTTTCTGATCATTCAACTTCAGCCTTTTCAATGTAAAAAATGCCGAGATACCTGTATCATAAGCCCTCACATTCTCCATCTGATAACGGTACACCAGATTTTCATACATCAGTTCATAAGAACTATCAATCAAATTTGATTTGAAGTGCGTGGTATCAATATCGCCCAATTTTAAAGAAGTTTTAAATAATGGCGATACAATACGATTCTCCCATGATGTTGCTTCCCTACTGCATGAAGCAATCACAAATAATACAATTGTTAGTGTACCAAAAATTAAGCGATTTTTCATCCTTGCTTGCAAGTTAATCCCAACGTGCAAGATTCACAAATTCACTTATAAAATATGCTCAAAATACTGACTGATATTGATTTTGAAAAATCCAACCAATCCAAATATTAATACCCCCCAACAAAGAACAGAAATCACCATCATCTTCCAAGCCGATCTCCTATCTAATCCAAACCCAATCAACAACAAGCAAGCCACCGGTAAACTTATCAATACAGGACCTAACAAAGCGATCACACTCAATCCACCTGACATTTTCACTTTCACAATAAATCGATTTTGCCATGTAAATTTTCTTTGTTTTTTTGAACCAGACTTCAATTTATCTGACATATCTGGCAAAAACTTTACAGAAAACCATTTTTGCAACTTATTCCAACCCAATAACAACATCTCACCCCAAAAAATCCAAGCAGTAACACCCAAAACCCCTCCCAACGTGGTAAACAAAAATCCTTTCACAGGATCATTGGCAAATGCGAACATGGCCATACCAACCCCAAAAATGTATTTGAATGAAGATAACAATACAATTCCTGAAATTTCGTACCATTCCATACCGTGAAGAAATGAAATTTTGTTCGTTTTCGTGCAAAAAATATTCCAGCCATTCAGAATTTAACGCAACTTTGTATCTACATATCGAAATTCCATCCCGGAATTTACCCAAATGAGCAATTCAAAGTCAAAATTCAACCAAATTCCAATTTCATTTGTTAAAGCAAATTTTGGATTGAATGCCTTGAGCATGGGTTGTAAAACTATGTTTCTATTGCTGTGTTGTTTTTATTTCAATCAATCCTTTGGCCAAATGCCATTAGAGGCAAGTAAGTTCAAGGAATTAGCAGATTCCCAATCACCAGGAAAAACAAAATCCGATTCCATAAGCGCCGTCAAAAAGAAAACCAATAAACCCAAAACCTACCCAACTGCACAACCATTCCAATTGTCGATTTTAAACAACAAACAAAGGTTCCTCTCAGATACTTCCAATCTTTATTGCCATCTTTACGACCCCAACTATCTCAATAATCAAGCTTGGGTAAATTTAGGTGAACCTGCCGGTCCCACGAAAGTGCTTGGTAATTTCAGTCTTAATCCCGGATTTAACATAGGACTGAACCCTATGGGATCATTAAAGAAAACCAACCAAAACTTCAAATTTTATCAAGTTCAAGCACCGCTTACATTGATGCGATATACACAAGGAACTGGTTCAAGTTTCGCGTTCAATGCCCTACATACTCAAAACCTATCACCTACATGGAACATTACATTAGACTACCAAAGTATAATAAATGAAAATATGTTTCTCGGAGCTGGTTTAAACTCAACTTCACGAAACACATTCCTTGGCTCAAATTTCACGTCACCCAATGGAAAATTCCACCAAGTTGTATTATTTGGTTGGAATAGACTAAGAAGAAATGAAAATGGAGGAATAAAACCCGCAGACTTTTATCAATATGCTCAAGTAGCAGATTCCACACAATTTGGTCAAAGAACTTTTAACTACTATTCACCTTATTTAACTACTCCAGCCAAATCATTCTTTGGAAATAACCAGCATAGCATCGCTCACCAATACGCGTTAACAAAAAACATCAATATCACCCAATTCTCAACCTTTGAGAAAACAAGATTTCAATATGCAGATACCAAAAGAGATACAAACTTCTATGGCAAAAATTATTTCCAATACGCTGCAAAAACCAACGACTCTTCTGTGTGGATCAATCAAAACCACTTGTTAGGAACACAATTAGTATTTCAACAAGACTCAATTAAAAACAATATTATCAGTATAAATTATGCAATCAATAAAGCCACATACCAATCACTATTGCCAATGTGGATCGATTCATTATTGCCCAAAAACTTTTATTCAAACGGAATTCAATTTCATTGGTTAAATAGCAATTACCAACCCAATAAAATCTCATATCAACTTTTTGGTAATTATACACTAAACGGCAATGGTAAAACCGCCCATCATATAAAAGCAGAATTCTGGATTCAAGACATTATCAAAAATCCATTGCCTAAACCCAATCAAACTTACTCATTACAACCAAAATTATCTTTAAAATTAGAACGAAACTTGCAACTTCCAACCTTATTTGATCAGCAATTCGCTTCTAACCATTTCTTCTACAACAACAACTTCAGTAACCTAACCGGAATTCAAAATGTGGAAATAACCGCTAACAGAATTACTTTGCTTCAATCCAAAAAGATGAGCATGGAATCTCCAAAAATGCTTACCGAATTAAACTTTAATGCGGAATTAGGCCAATGGATAAACCCAGTACTTTCTATCGATGGTGTTCAACCATTACAGTATAATTTCATTTCAAATTACTCAAAAATTACTGCCCAATTCCACCAACGAATTAATCATTTCCATTTATACCAAAATATTACATACCATAAATTTAAGGAGAATTACTTAAATCCTTTGTTTAATATGGGTGTTCCCAAAATTTACAGCAAAACATCCCTGTTTTTCCAATACTACCTGTTCAACAAAGCCATGTTGGCCAAAACCGGCATCGATATTTGGTACACTTCAGAATTCACACCCATGCAGTATCGCCCAGATGCCGCAACTTTCTACTACAATACGTTACAACCTTTTAAATCCGGCAACTACGCCCAAATTGATTGGTATGTATCAGCAAGAATACAAACTGCAGATATCTATTTCAAAATAGAACATGCAAATGAACTATACCATATCCCAGGTTTTAACACCAGATATGATTATGTGCTCTACCATCCAATCCAACCCTATCGTGTTAGATTTGGTTTGCAGTGGAAATTCTATAATTAGTGAGCATCTAACCAGCTCTTACCAGATCCAGATTCCACCAAAACAGGTACCGTTAATTGCATCGCCCCTTCCATTAATTCCTTAATCTTAGGAGCCACAATATCCAATTCTTGTTTCGGCACGTCAAAAACCAATTCGTCATGCACCTGCAACAACATTTTGGTCTTCAATTCAGATTCATTCAACCATTTCTGCACCTGAATCATAGCTACCTTAATCATATCAGCCGCACTGCCTTGTATCGGTGCATTGATGGCGTTGCGCTCAGCAAATCCGCGCATAACCGCATTGCGTGAATGTATATCCCTCACGTACCTTCTCCTTCCCAATATCGTTTCTACATAGCCATTCTCTTGCGCCTTCCTTACCGCCTCATCCATGTAATCCCTGATTCCAGGAAATTGCTTGAAATAGTTATCGATGATTTCCTTTGCTTCACCACGACTAATTCCAACTCGCTGGCTTAATCCAAAAGCAGAAATGCCATAAATAATTCCAAAATTCACCGTCTTGGCCTTTCTCCTCATCTCCTTGTCAACCTCTTCCATCGGCACTCCCCAAACCTTTGCCGCCGTTGCTGTATGAATATCATAACCCTGTTGAAAAGCCTCTTTCATCCCTTCATCACCGGAAATATGAGCAATAATGCGCAATTCAATCTGACTGTAATCCGCACTCAACAATACATGTTCATCTGTAGCTGCAATAAATGCCTTGCGAATTTCCCTACCCAACTCTGTCCGTATAGGGATATTCTGTAAGTTAGGATTTTGGGAACTCAATCGCCCAGTAGCGGCAACCGCCTGATTAAAATGCGTATGAATCCTACCCGTTTGCGAATCTACCATCAATGGCAATGCATCCACATAAGTAGATTTCAGCTTCTGAAGCGCCCTAAAATCCAAAATGTGCTGGATAATCGGATGTTTGCCTTGCAAACTCTGCAATGTCTCCTCGTCTGTTTGATATTGCCCAGTCTTTGTTTTCTTTGGCTTATCCAACAAATTCAAGTGCTCAAACAAAACTTTTCCTACTTGTTGGGGCGATGAAATATTAAAATCAAAACCCGCAGCAGCAAAAATCTGATCCTGAACATTTTTCATCTGCTCAGACAAATCAGCACTGTAAAGATTTAAAAAATCAACGTCAACCCGGATTCCTTCACGCTCAATCTCTTCCAAAACTGAAACCAATGGCATTTCCACTTCCTCAAATAACTTTTTCACGCCGCGCTCATCTAACATTCCATCAAATATCTCATACAATTGATAGGTAACATCTGCGTCTTCCGCAGCATACTCCGAAATTTTCTCAATGGCAACATCGCGCATATTCAACTGCCCCTTGCCCTTCTTTCCAATTAATGTTTCAATGGAAATTGGAGAATATTGCAAGTAAGATTCACTCAACACCTGCATGTTGTGGCGCTTATCCGGCTCCAACAAATAATGAGCAATCATAGTATCAAAATGAGGTCCATTAACAGAGATACCATAGTTTTTCAATACAGCCAAATCATACTTGATATTCTGCGCTATCTTCAACTGCCTCCCCGCAAAAATCCCCTCAAATTGTTTTACCAATTGCAAAGCCGCTTCCCTTTCTGCCGGCACCGGAACGTACCAAGCCGTAAAACTCGCTGTACTAAAAGAAAGTCCAACCAAGTCAGCATGCAACGACTCAATATCGGTAGTCTCTGTATCAAAACAGAATTTATCACTTTGCTCTAATTCCTTAATTAAAACAGCAATCTCTTCCTCATTTTGCGCAATTTTATAAACGTGATCAACATCCGCAATGGTTTTCTTAATTCCACCTTCCTCTTCCTCCTCTTCATCGCCAAAAGTTAAATCTCCTTGATGGATATCCGAATTTGTAACTGCTGCCGGCGCATCAAATAATGAACTTTGAAGGGGATTAACGGGCGATGCTTTTGAAGCCGTTTTACGAGCCGCCACTGGTGCTGTTTCCACTGCACTCACACTTTCTGCGCCCGCAGCCGAACCCAAAACACGTTTAGCTAATGTTCTAAATTCTAATTCCTCAAATACCTCACCCAACTTCTCCGTATCTATTGGATCCAATTGCAAAGCAACCAAATCCAAATCTATGGGAACCTGTGTATCAATGGTTGCCAACCATTTGCTAACCTTAGCCTGCTCTGCAAAATTGATTACATTCTCCTGCTGCTTACCTTTCAATTTATCCGCATTGGCCAATAATCCTTCAACACTGCCATATTCAGCAACCAACTTTTTTGCTGTTTTTTCACCAATTCCAGGAATTCCAGGAATATTATCAGCCGCATCGCCCCATAAACCCAAAATATCGATCACTTGTGATACATCCGTAATCTCCCATTTCTTTAAAATTTCCTCTACACCCAAAATCTCATCAGGAGAACCCATCCTTCCAGGCTTGTATATCTTTACCCTATCCCTTACCAATTGACCAAAATCCTTATCCGGCGTCATCATGTAAACCTCATAATCCAAATCACCCGCCTTCCAAGCCAATGTACCAATAATATCATCGGCTTCGTATCCATCCATACGAATTACAGGAATATTGAACCCCTCTATAATTTTAAAAATGTAAGGCAAACTCTTCACCAAATCCTCCGGCATCTCTTCCCTGTGTGCCTTATAAGCTTCAAACTCTTTATGTCGAATCGTTGGAGCTGAAGTATCAAAAACCACAGCAATATGCGTTGGCTTTTGCTTGTTTAATATATCCAACAACGTATTCGTAAATCCAAACATCGCGCTGGCATTCAAACCCTTACTAGTAATCCTTGGATTCTGACTAAAGGCAAAAAAAGCCCTGTAAATCAGAGCCATCCCATCCAATAAAAACAACTTTCCTTTACTCATAAAGTTCTGGCAATTTACAACATAAACAGCACTGATGAAGCATCTGCATCCCTAATTTAAACGTATAATTGCACATCTTTTACTTTTCAGCAAAATCATGGAAAATTCACCCAGAAAACCCATACCGGCATTAGCCATACTGCTGATCATTTACACACTGTTATCTCTTATCGGAATTACCAATCCACCAGTGGAAATTGGACATAACTGGCGACAAACTGTTACCGCCATGATGGCCCGAAACTTCTACACCCATAATACTACTTTTCTTTACCCAGAAGTAGACATGACCGGTAACAAATCAGGAATTATTGGTGCTGAATTTCCATTATTCCCCCAACTTATAGCGTACGCCGATCAACTTTTTGGTTTCCAACATTGGTACGGAAGATTAATAAATTTAATCATTTCAATTTTCGGGGCGATCGCTTTTTACACGTCAACAAAGCAGTTGTTTTCAAAAAAAATTGCCTTCAATGCTACAGCCATTTTACTCTGTTCTATTTGGTTTTCTTTCGCCCGTAAAATAATGCCAGATACATTCTCCATATCCTTCGCCTTGATAGGCAACTACTTCCTTCTTCAATGGCTATCGCCAAATTTACAACAGGTAAAAACAACAGAATTTAAATCGCCATTCAACCCCAATTATCCCGCTTCAAATCCCATTGTAGAAAGCATAAATACACCCTCAAAGAAACTATCTCTTGCCCCATTCCATATTTTGGGCTTCATCTTTTTTTCTTCTCTGGCGATTTTAACAAAGCTACCCGCATTACTTTGGCTTACTCCTGCTGCTTGTTTTGTTATGTATGGTAACGCACCACGCAAAATCAAATTCTCTATCATAATAGCCTCCATTTTAATTATTATCCCAGTAATTCTATGGTACTACATTTGGGTACCAGAACTCAATAAACACTTTCAATTATTTTATCCAAAATCCATATTAGAAGGTTGGGTTGAATTCCTGCCATTCTGGAAAATGGCATTAGAAAGATTTTACTTTACGGCCCTTTACTCTTTTGTTGCTTTGATTTTTCTAATTCTAGGAATTTACTTTTTTATCAAAAAACAATCATTCAAAAGAAATATATCCTTGTTCATTACGCTACTTGTTTTCGTAGTTTTCATTATAAAAACAGGAAGTGTTTTCCCTCAACATAATTATTATGTAATACCATTCGTTCCTATCATGGCTATTGTTACAGGAATTGGAATTACAGAATTTATACAACAAATTTCTAAAAAAGAAAAGCCAATTTTCAAATACATAATACTGATTATTATTGGTACTGAAGCCATTCTTAATCAGCAACATGAGTTGTTCATTAAACCCAGTGAACTATACAAATTGCAATTAGAAAAAATCGGTAAATCTATTCCTAAAAATAACCTAGTAATAAGCAATTCTGGAATCAATCCACAGGAAATTTACCTGCTCAATCGCAGAGGTTGGGTTGTGTTCTCAAATCAACTTTGCAAACCTCAATTCATTGATAGTCTATATCACTGCGGGGCAAAATACATCCTTATAAATAAGAATCTTCAAGAAAATTCAGACGTTGAAAGCTGTTTAAACAATCAACAAAATACAGCTTATCATTACATCCAAAAGTACGAATCCAAAGACTATCGCCTAATTGCTATTTCTTCTTCTCAAAGCCCAAACTGATTCCATTTATACAATAGCGCAAACCCGTTGGCTGCTCATAACCATCGTTAAAAACATGCCCCAAATGACCGCCACATCTCGCACACACAACCTCAGTTCTTACCATGTTGTGTGATAAATCAACTATTTCTTTTACCCGATCTTTTTCAATTGGTTGAAAGAAACTTGGCCATCCACAACCAGCATCAAATTTTGTTTCACTATGAAACAATTCCAAACCACATCCTTTACAAACGTAAGTTCCCGAATCCCACTGTTGCTCGTAATCACTCGAAAATGGTCTTTCGGTACCTTTTTTTCTCAATACTTGAAATGCTGCTGGGCCTAGTTCCTCTAACCACTCTTCATCTGTTTTATTTACTTCAAATTGTTGCATACTTGTTCTCAATTTTGTTCTCTCAATCATTCGATGCTGAACCTCTCTGGAGGTATCATTTTTACACATCAACTCAACATTAGTATATCCTGACAATACTATCAAAAATATTGAAACAATAACCATCATTACAAAAAGTGAAATTCTCTTCATTTTTTATCGATTTAAACAAAGTAAACAATCCAAATCAAAAAGAGTTGTAATATCGCATTCGAATGAACTTCTTTGCACACTTTTTACTCGACCATGAGCCTTCTTCACCCATTTTTAATGCAGCCTTGATTGCACCCGATATTATCAGAAGCTTCAGCCCAGATAACAAAAGATTTAATTGGGAAAACATTTATAACAATCCCAACGCTTCACCTATGTTAAAAGAATTTTCAAGGGGTTGTTTACAACATATCCAAAGAGATAAGCAATTTCATGAATCCCAAATGTTCCATGAAATTTATGCAATTTGTAGAAATGAATGGAGCCAAACATCCAAAGAAATTGGCTTAGAAAGGTTTTGGTTTTCACTTCATGTAACAGTTGAAATGATTATAGACAAAATATTTATATCAAATAATTTAGAAAAATTAATTGAATTCTATTTTACCATGTCTAATCATGAAAAAACGTATATAGAAATTTTAAAAGAATTACAATACCAGAACATCGAGATATTTCAATATCGCTATCAAAGATTTTGCGAAAGTGCTTACCTTTTCCATTATCAGCAGCCAGAAAAAATAGCCTATGCACTACATAGAATCCACAAAAGTTTAGGTATTCCTACTCCTTGGCATGATCAACAAATTGAACCAATCAAAGCATTGGTTCAATTTACAGAATCCGCTATCTTACAGCATCGGGAATTCCAAAATAACTTTCAACCCTTACTTAGAACTAAATAAAATTCTTGAGAAAAACATCGCCAAAAAGCGAAAATACAATCAGTGCCATCAACAGCACATTTACCATGTCTTTCCACCACGAAACACGTTCATCATTAAAGAAACTTGATAAAAACACCGTGAGTGGAAAACCCATTAGCAAGTAAAAAGATTCCATTTCCTTCCAATGCAACAAAAGCATAAACAAGGAATAAACAAAAAACATGGCCATCAGGGTAATACTGCGCCTTACATCGGTATTGTTCTTATAGTAATTGCCCAATTGTCTCAACAATCCAAATACTGCAACCAAAAGAAAAATACCAAAAATCACGTAACTATAATTGGGTAACAACCCCATTTTAACAATATTCTTCAGTGAATCATTCATATTGGTAACAACATCCACTGGCTCATTATGCAAACGAAAAATGTAATTGATCGAACTTACAAAGTAATACGGCAAACCCAAGCCAAAAACGATCGCCAAAACATCCTTTACAACAATAGTTTTGTACACCAAAACGGCAATTACCAAAAAAACAATGATCCATAAATGGTCAGGAACAACCAATAGACTTAAGCCAAAAAACAAACCCGCATAAAACAACACTTGCGTATTATATCCCTCCCTCAATCGAATCATCAATCGAAGTCCAGCAAAAGCAAATAAATTCCCAATCTGAAATTCCGACAACAAAAAATTCCCCATAAAAAGAGAATTGATCAACAAAAAGAAATAAGCTCCCATGTAGCCTCCGCCCTGCACCAATCCCGTATGAACACATGTTTCACTGATAATCAAGGCTTGTAAAACAACCAAACCAAAAGAAATCACAAACGACAACCAAGTGAATTGATTAACATAGTAAACCATCCCTGTAATAATCGTATTTCCACCGGTGTAAGGCGATGGATGCATAAACACAATAGCAAATATTCTAACTGCCAAAGCCAGCAAAAACACCAAAATGGCAATTCCCAAATTATTTTTTTGCAACCTTTCAATCATCTCCCAAAACTTGCATCCAATACCATTCTTTATTTCGAATCAAAGGTACAGTAAACAAACAGTATTCTGTTTGTTTACCTTCTTCAGGAATAATTTCACCCATAATATTTTCCTGTTTAAATAACCATCCCCTATCTACCGTTAAATCGGCTCCTACCTTAACATGCATGATGCGGTTACTTTCCAATTCATTATCGTTATATAAAAAATTCAACGCACCACCACATACATAAACCCCATACCCAAATAAATAAATATTGTTGCTAGAAGAAACTTGATTCTTACGAATTACTATTACAGAATCATACCTGAATGCGTTATTTTGAAATGGCAGCCCCAAGAAACTCAAAGCAATGTCGCCAAAATGAAAATACTGTCGCGTAGTATTTTGAGGAACCCCATTCACATAATAAGTTTCCATTTGACGGGTGATGTAATATTGCTCGCCAACCAAAACCCATCCACCATTGTCTAATGGAATTAATTCCCTAGTTTCAAAATATTGGGGCTTGTCTGTTCTCTTTGGATTTACGATGCCAGTTAACTGTTTTGTTTCTATCTCATTAAACCAATGGATAAATCTACAAGTATCTTTACTTTTATCAAATGACTCAACAAAACAACCATCCAAACCCTTAGATTCAACTGCCTGAAAATAACCAGCAAAATAAAATTGCTGATTACTTGGATGGCAAACCACAATAACATCTCTTACATTTTCAACTGCCTGAACTGTTCCAGTGCCGATGCTTGGTTGGCTATTCTCACCTAAAATATTCTTGCCATGTATCCATACAAATGCTTCACTAACACCAATATTTTTACCATTAAATAATGACGACTTTTCTAATCTATTTTCATCAAAATACAAACACATCACTTCACCCATATTGTTAACCTCAATTGCTTTCCATTGCAATTCGGTAACACTCATTTTAGATGGCAAGAATCCATCTTTATATCCCCATTTTCCAGAAATATCCCCAACAATAATTCCAATTTTAGGCGATGCTTGAAATCCGCGATTTCCAGAGTTAAACATAATTGCTAACGTCCACAATTTTCTATTGATTGCATAATCACAAACTACATCTTTCTCGCTAATTTCACCCCAATCAAAACTACCTAATCGTTTGATCTCCACATCAGCCGTTAAACCTAATTCCTGCTTCGTTAACAAAACCTCAACCATACCCCGCTTACCTCGAATTACAGAAATCCAAAAAATGCCTGAATCCGTAGAAAATACTTTTAAAACCCATTCCCTCGAAGCCGTTTTGATTTCTTTGCTTTTAACATATCCCAATTGCTCATCATATTGCTCAATAGTAAATCCAGTTTCTAATTGATAATTGCCAAAGTCTATTGTGTACAATTGATCATTAACATGACCTATTGGCTTGTGGAATTGACTTTTGCGATGATTTAATTGCGATTTGTTTGAAATAAAAACTGATTGACCCCAAGATTGATTGGTTAAAACAATTGTCAACAACAATATCCGTTGGGTCCATTGATACATAACTCCAAATTTCCCTTATTCGCCTATAAATCCCAAACGCAAATTGTACTTTTGCATTCTATTTTCATAATTCATTGAAATCTCCTGATAAACAAATCGAAAAAGCTATTTTAGTTGGAGTTGAAACTCCCAAATCAATCTATCCATTAGAAGAAACTCTTGATGAATTAGAACAATTGATCCAAACTAGTGGCGCTGTAACAAACAAACGTTTTACCCAAAAACTTGAACACCCCCATCCTAAAACCTATATCGGAAAAGGTAAATTAGAGGAAATTCAAAAATACACCAGTTCACATGAAATTGATATTGCAGTGTTCGACGATGAATTATCGCCAGCACAAATTCGCAATATTGAAACTGAATTGCAAAATGTAAAGGTGTTAACAAGAACAAACCTCATTTTAGACATTTTTGCGAATAACGCAAAAACAGCTCAAGCCAAAACCCAAGTTGAATTGGCACAAAGTATTTTTTTACTTCCGCGATTAACGGGTATGTGGACCCACCTTTCCAAACAAAAAGGGGGTATTGGTATGAAGGGACCAGGGGAAACAGAAATTGAAACAGATAGAAGAGCCCTGAGAAACCGAATCGCATTATTACGTGAAAAATTACAAGCCATAGAAAAAACAGGATATACCCAACGTAAATCTCGAGAAAATATTTATAAAGTTGCGTTAGTTGGATATACCAATGTTGGTAAAAGTACCATCATGAATCTACTCTCAAGATCCGATGTTTTGGTTGAAAACAAACTATTTGCAACATTAGATTCTACGGTAAGGAAAGTTGTTTTTAGCGATCCAGATGATCCAGCAATCATGGTTCCTTTTCTACTGTCTGATACAGTAGGATTTATCCGTAAACTGCCAACGATGTTAGTTGAAAGCTTTAAAAGTACCCTGGCAGAAACAATGGAAACCGACCTTTTGGTACATGTAGTAGATATCTCTAACCCCAATTTTGAACGTCAAATGATGGCAGTAAAAGAAATTTTACATGAAATTGGTGGTTCAAATAAGCCAGAATTGGTGGTTTTCAATAAAGTAGATGCTTTTGAAGGGCATGAAGATGATTTCTTCGTAGGTACAACAGGATTATCAATAGATCAATTTGAAAAGAGTTGGATTGCTAAAGAAAATGCACCTGCTGTATTCATTTCTGCAACCAAGCAAGAGAATATTCAAAAACTTCGTAATACTTTGGTTTCACTACTAACAAAAAAGACCGCAAACCCATAAGCTTGCGGTCTTGAAAGATCATAGAATCCCTACAAAAGAGAATTACAATTCGTCTTCGTTGAAGAAGTAATCATCGTCTGTTGGATAATCACTCCAAATTTCTTCGATGCTTTCGTAAGGTTCGCCATCATCTTCTAATTCTTGAAGATTCTCGATAACTTCTAAAGGTGCACCTGAACGAATTGCATAATCAATTAATTCGTCTTTGGTGGCTGGCCATGGAGCGTCATCAAGATAACTTACCAATTCTAATGTCCAGTACATATCTCTAACTAATTTCTTTCCCGCGAAAATATATTTTTCATTCAAAAAAACAAGACCATTTTTGTAATAACATTATGCACACTGATTGGCACGACCCTATAAATGAATATTGCTTCAATCAAAGCAGCCCTGAAAACCCATTTTTACAGGCAATTCATAGCTTTACTTGGAAGAATATGTTGAACCCCAGAATGTTAAGTGAACACATTCAAGGAAGCTTATTATCGCATTTAGTTGCGATCATGAAACCCCAAAACATTCTGGAAATAGGCACATTTACTGGATATAGTACCGCATGTCTGCTTCAGAACCTTCCAAAAAATGCTTCGCTTCATACAATCGAAGCCCATCAAGAAACCCTTTTTAAAACCAGAGAATTTTGGAAATCACATAAAAAAGAACATTTGGTACAATGGCACGAAGGTGAAGCCTTGGAAATTTTGCCTAACTTCAAAATAAATTTCAATCTAATCTTTGTAGATGCCGATAAGGCCAATTATAAACACTATCTCAATGCTTGTTTGCCATTATTATCAGAAAATGGAATTATTCTATTCGATAACACTTTGTGGAGTAAGCGCGTTGTAAATGAAATTGATATACTAAAAGATAAAGATACACGCAACATGCATGAATTCAATCAATACGCATGTAATCTACCAGGTGTTACAACAACAATCTTACCAATTAGAGATGGATTAACAATGGTTAGAAAACAAAATGAATCACCGTTATTTTGATCTATAGGAAACTATTTTTCATTCCTAATTTCATCCAACATATCACTTAAAATACTAAAATCTATTTTAGCATTATCTGATATCTGATCAAAATGACTCAAAACAATTGGATCTAATTCCTCCAATAATGCCAATCCTTTTTCAGTAATTGCAATATTCATTTTTCTGCGATTACTTTCACATATGGCTCGCTCAATGTATCCCATTTTCAACATTCGATCACATAAACGAGTTAAATCAGGATTTTTATCCAACATTACATCCTTGATTTCCTTTGGATTAGCATTTTCTGGATATTTTCCCCTCAGAATTCTCAAAACATTGTATTGTTGACTGGTAATACCATAATTGCGAATCAAATCTTTCATCTTTGTCTGCAACCATCCTGCAGTATAGATAATGTTCAAGTAGGCTTTTTGAACATCCGATTCAAACTTTTTTTGTTTTATGGCTTCCTCTATTTTCACTTTTCTCCAATTAAATACACTGCAAAATAAGCCAAAATATCAAACAAATGAAAAAATAACATCATCTATCCTGCCCTATTTTACTTTTATTATAAACCTTATCAATGTCATTTCAACCCATCCAAACAAACCATTAAATTTGCATCGGAATGCAAAATTTTGAACTTACCCAAGAATTCGCGGCTAACCTCGATAATAATGATTCTTTGAAATCTTTTAAAGACCATTTTATCATTCCACCCGGTAAAAACAATGAACCAGCCATATACTTATGTGGTAATTCATTAGGATTACAGCCCAAATCAGCAAAATCTGCATTAGAATCAGAATTAGAAGATTGGGCTCAATGGGGAGTTGAAGGCCATTTTCACGGAAAAAAACCATGGTTTCACTACCATAAATTCCTTACCAAACATGCAGCAGCCATAGCAGGTGGTAAAGAACACGAGGTGGTGGTAATGAATCACCTAACTGTTAACCTCCATGTATTGATGTTTAGTTTTTATCGCCCTACAAAAAAATTTAACCCCGAAACCAACTCATTCGAACCACAGCGATATAAAATCATCATGGAAGCAGGCGCATTTCCAAGCGACATGTATGCCGTTCAATCTCAAGTTGAAAGTCAGGGCTTTGATTATGACGATGCTGTAATTGAATTACATCCAAGACAAGGAGAATATACTTTACGCTTAGAAGATATTCTTAAAGCAATAGATGATGCTGGAGATCAACTAGCATTAAGTTTTTTTAGTGGTGTACAATATTATACTGGACAACTTTTTAATATTCCTGAAATCACCAAAGCAGCGCATAATGTAGGAGCCATTGCCGGTTTCGACCTAGCGCATGCCGCAGGAAATGTACCCTTGAATTTACATGAATGGAATGTTGACTTTGCCGCTTGGTGCTCTTACAAATATTTAAATTCAGGACCAGGTAATGTATCCGGTGTATTCATTCATGAGAAACATGGTTTAAATCCAGAAACGCCAAGAATGGCAGGCTGGTGGGGACATAAAGAAGACGTGAGATTCTTGATGAAAAGAGGATACGTACCCGAACCTGGTGCTGCTGGATGGCAAATGTCTAATGCTCCTGTTTTTGGTATGGCCGTGCATTTGGCCAGTTTGGAAATCTTCGAAAAAGCAGGTGGTGTTCCAACTCTCCGTAAAAAAAGTGAGCTACTAACAGCTTACCTTGAATTTGCAATTCATGAAGCGATGAAACATAATTCAAAACTTCAATTTAATATTATCACGCCCGCAAATGCCTCTGAAAGAGGCTGCCAATTAAGCTTACTTACCGACCATAACGGCAAAGCATTATTTGATTATTTAATGAATCATAATGTTATTGGCGATTGGCGCGAACCCAATGTAATTCGTTTAGCTCCAGTGCCGCTCTATAACAGCTTCTCAGATATTTATCACCTATACGAATTACTCGTTAGCTTTTAAATAAAATGATTTTTAACAAAAAAGGCCTTCAATATGAAGGCCTTTTTTGTTATTTCAACTCCTCCCAACGGATGTTATTATCTACACCCAATACCTTTCTAATCTTAGACCTAACATTATGAATGTATTGTGGAGTTACACCTACTAAATTGCTAATATCCTTAGATTTAAAACCTTCTACAGATAAAATAAAAATTCTTCGTTCTGTTAAGTTTAAATCTTTTACAACTGGGTATTTACTTAACAAATCATCATTTTCCTTGATTAACACATCTGCTACCTGTGGATTAGTACCCGCATCTACTCTACCCAAAGCTTCTAACTCCTTTCTTAATTGATCTAAATCCTCCTTATCAGCATAATTCATGTTTCTCAATCGCTTGCCCAATTCAGTAGTTTTTTCCATTAGCATGTGAGTTAATGAAACAATCCTGTCATTTAATTCCCTTTCCTTCTTTAAGAATCTCTGCTCTTCTTCTTGTTGGGTTAATTGAACTTGAATCAATTCTAACGATTTCTCTCTTTTTCTATTTAACAGCCATAATACTGAAACCGTTAATGTTAGAATAATCATCACAGAAATGAGAATTATTGTTACAAATTTATTTCGCAAAGATTTCCTCTCTAGTTCCAATGTTAGTTCTTTAAGGTTATCACTTTTGCGCATTAATTCCATTCTCTCATTAAAATCTGCGCGCTTTATCGAATCGGTTAACAAAGAATATTCCCTACCAAATTCAAGAGAATTGGAAAACATCGTACTTGCAAATCCAAAGTTGCCTGTTCCTTGATAAATTTTACCATAAATTTCATATAAATTACTCTTCGAATAAGGATTTTGCTTGAAGTTTTCCTCATTCCATTTCTCCCATTTATGCAAAGAGTCTAAGTTGAAAAATCGAGGATTGTGGTCAATAATTACTGAAAAATGCTCAAACAACTCGGAAAAAGCTTGTGTGAAATTTTCATAAACCCAATTCATATGAAGTTGTACATATTCCTCCATTAATGGAAACTTATTGGGCTGTCTGGCCAAATCATTCAAAACTAAATTCATTTTGTTTACAGCAAAATATGGATCCATCTCATTATCAGGTACATGAGCCAACAACGTGTTTGCATCGTTCCATCGTTTTTGAGCTTGCAAAAGATTTACCCTATTTAATGTAGTTAATTGTCTCTCGTATTCATTTTGCGGATGATTCAACAATGAATCATATTTTTTCCATTCATCCAAAGTAGATAAAGGTCCGTTTTCCGTTGATTTAATTGAAATAATATTATTCACCAAAACACCATTCTTTATGTTTGCCTTCTCTCCGGCAACAACGGCATCTTGAAAATACCTTGAGGCAGTACCAAACATGGAATTATTAAAATACAACGTACCCAAATTGGTAGCATACATATTAATATTAGCATAATCATTATGAGATTTTGCATAATCGTATCCCATCTTCATGTAGTTTATAGCTTCACTCAAATTTCCTTTGTGATAATATGCTAGTGAAATAGGTGAATAATATAAACAGGGCGAAATATCATCAAACTGCTTTCCTAATTCCATCGCAGTTTTCCCATGGATTAATGCTGAATCATATTTAAACTTATATATTTTATTAAATGACTCATTTACATTGAAATACAATAAAACACGATCATTATTTTCCTTCTCACCCCTTACTAAAACTAATTTTAGCAACTTATTGTATTCTTTTTCTTTATCCTTCATCATCGATAATCGATGAAGCTCTCTGAAAGCGGGCATCTCATATTTTCCTACTTTCATATCTTTGATTTGATTCCACAAACTATCCGCATTATCAGATCGTTCAATTTTTGGATTTTCACTGCCATCACCTCTGAGAATAAAAAGTAATAAACTCGCGATAATCACAAGTCCAGTAAGGAGAAATAATTTGTTTCTTTTCATATAATTTCAACTAACTAATCCCTAATGTTAGAAAAATGTTAGATTCCGAGTTCTACAAACCCTATACCAAAAAACAATAAAAATTCTACAATTCAAACATTTCATTCAAAACTTTGTATCACTTGCAAAATTTCCATGTACTTTTATCAATTTTATAGTGACATATCACTATAGACTCAATTTTTCTTTCGTTAAAACAACGCTAAACAAGATATTTTAAATCAAAAAAAGTCTAACGCTAAATCATGTTTTTTAAATCCTACGTCAGAATTGCAGTTTAAATCAAAAAAATGTGCCGTTTCGTCTGTTCTATTTTATAAAACTCTTTGAATTGTGTAGTTTTGAAGAAATCAATGGGCGTGGCCCAATCTTTGAAGACTTGAGAGAACATGGAAAACTTTGAACCGAATCAGGAAAAAAAGAAACCAAACGGAAACGGAGGATTTAGATTTAATCCTTATTGGATTTATGGAGGGTTATTTATCGTATTTATGGCAATCTTGTTTTTGCCTCAAAACTCAGGTCAAAGTACCAAGTGGCGAGACGTAAAAGCGATGATTCTACAGGGCGATGTTAAAAAGTTAGTTATCGTTAACGAAAAAAGTGTTAATGTATTTTTAACTAAAGAAGCCATTCAGCAAAAACGTTACGCCAATGTAAAACCACGCCAAGATTTAATGGGTGGTACAGAACCGAATTATACATTTGAAGTAGAAAAAGAATATTTCAACAATGAAATTCAGGATCTAAAGAAAACAATGCAATCAAAAGAGCTCAACCCAGACGAGCTTGTCATTGAGTGGGAAACTCGCAGTGATATTTTTGGCGAATTGTTCCAATGGGTATTTATGCTTGCCATATTCCTGATTTTCTGGAATCTTATTATGAGAAGAATGTCTGGAGGTAGCGGAGGCGGAGGCGGTTCTTCTATATTCAATATAGGTAGAGCGAGAGCACAAATATTCGATAAGGACACCAAAGTAAATGTATCATTTAAAGATGTTGCCGGATTAGAAGAAGCTAAGGAAGAAGTAATGGAGGTTGTTGACTTCTTGAAAAATCCTAAGAAATATACCAATCTAGGCGGTAAAATACCAAAAGGTGTTCTGTTGGTTGGCCCTCCAGGTACAGGTAAAACGTTATTGGCAAAAGCCGTTGCAGGTGAAGCTGGTGTTCCATTCTTTTCTTTATCTGGTTCTGATTTCGTAGAGATGTTTGTAGGTGTAGGTGCAAGTAGAGTAAGAGACCTCTTCAAACAAGCAAAAGAAAAAGCCCCAGCAATTATTTTTATTGATGAAATTGACGCCATCGGTAGAGCCCGTGGAAAGAATCTTATCCAAAGCTCAAATGATGAAAGAGAAAATACACTAAACCAGTTATTAGCTGAAATGGACGGTTTTGGAACTGATTCTGGTGTTATTATCATGGCCGCCACTAATAGAGCAGATATTTTAGATAGTGCATTAATGAGGCCAGGACGATTCGATCGCCAAATCAGTGTTGATAGGCCTGATATCGTAGGTAGAGAACAAATTTTCCATGTTCACCTTAAACCATTAACAAAACTGTCTTCTGATGTTGATGCCCATAGACTTGCTACTCAAACTCCTGGTTTTGCTGGTGCGGAAATAGCAAATGTTTGCAACGAAGCAGCTTTAATTGCAGCTCGTAGAGGCAAAGAGCAAGTTGAAATGAAAGATTTTCAAGATGCTATCGATAGAGTTATTGGAGGTCTTGAGAAGAAAAATAAAATCATCTCCCCCGAAGAAAAGAAAATTGTAGCGTACCATGAAGCAGGTCATGCCGTTGCCGGATGGTTTTTGGAATTTGCAGATCCTTTACTTAAAGTATCCATTGTTCCAAGAGGTGTTGCAGCCCTAGGTTATGCCCAATACTTGCCTAAAGAACAGTACTTGTATCGCACCGAACAACTACTCGATTCAATGTGCATGACATTAGGAGGCAGAGCAGCTGAGCAAATTTTCTTTGGAAAAATCTCCACGGGAGCTCAAAATGACCTTGAGCGTATCACCAAGTTGGCCTATAGTATGATTACTATTTATGGAATGAATCCAAAATTAGGAAATCTGAGTTATAATGATGCCTCTGGTGAATACGGCTATCAAAAACCATATTCTGAAAAAACCGCTCAGATTATAGATGAAGAAGTAAGAAGTATGATTGAAGAATCTTACAGACGAACAATTCAGTTACTTACGGATAAACGTGATGAAGTTGAAGCAATTGCAAAAGAATTACTAGAAAAGGAGATCATTTTCAAACATGATTTAGAAAGAATCATTGGAAAAAGACCATACGAAGAAGATGAGCAAGTAATTGAAGTTGCTAATAGTCAACAAATCAATCAAGCCAGCCAGCAAAATGGCCATGCAGATCATGCACCCGAATCTTCTGAACTAGAAGCATACAAAAACACCTCTTCCCCAGAAATAGTTGAATCTGAATCTTCAGATAATTCTGATGCTGAAAACTAATTTAAGGGATCTTAAAAATAACAAAAAAGGCTGCCAATGGCAGCCTTTTTTGTTATAATCTATCTATTGCTTTTACGCTTTTAGCTCCTGTAGCTTTATCAATTTAGCATATAACCCATCCTTCTCTAACAACTCCTTATGATTTCCAACTTCCACAATAGCCCCTGAATCTAATACTACAATTCTATCTGCATGCATCACCGTTGATAATCGATGCGCGATAATAATCGATGTGCGCTCCTTCATTAATAATTCCAATGCAAATTGAACTTGCTTCTCACTTTGAGAATCTAAGGCACTTGTAGCCTCGTCTAAAATTAAAATTTCTGGATCTTTCAATAGAGCTCGCGCAATTGCCAATCTTTGCTTTTGGCCTCCACTTAATTTACCGCCTCTTTCACCAACTTCAGTTTCATACCCATTCTCCAACTCATTTATAAAATCATGCGCATAGGCAGATTTTGCAGCTCGTTCAACCTCATCCATGGTAGCATCTGGTTTCCCCAAAGCAATATTATTTCTTACCGAATCATTAAACAAAATATTCTCTTGATTAACAATACCAATTAACCGCCTCAACTCATCCTGTTTGAATTCTCTGATATCGGTTCCATCCAACAAAATTCCACCCTCAGTTACATCATAGAATCTAGAAATCAAATCTGTTAAGGTTGTTTTACCTGCACCAGATGGGCCAACCAATGCAATTGTTTCGCCCTTTTTAATTGTTAAATCAATTCGTTCTAAAACCTTTTTCCCGTCGATATAACTAAAACCAACGTTTCTCAAATTAATTGAATCGCGAAACACAACCTGTTTGGCATTCACCGGATCAGTAACCATCATTGGAGCCGTTACTAGCTCCTGAATTCGATCCAAACTAGCAATACCCTTCTGAGCGGCATAAAGCGCATTAGAAAAGGCTTTAAATGGCGGAATCAATTGAGAAAAAATCGCGAAGTAAGTTAAAAAGAACTCTGGATCTAATTCATGACGAAATACCATCCCTCCACCCAGCCACAATAACAGCGCCGATACACTTAGTCCAATAGTTTCGCTCATTGGCGATGACAAATCATACCTCCTTTGAACAGAAATATTATTACGCGTGTAAGTGTCATCATCTCGCTTATACTTTTCAGCAAAGAAATTAGTAGCATTAAAAGCTTTGATTATTCTAATGCCTCCCAAAGTCTCTTCATAGGCAGTCATCACCTTTCCCATTAACATCTGATTTCTGCTACTTTTCTTTCTCAAACTTCTTCCAATTAATCCAATAATTGCAGCAGTAACAGGTAAAAAAATCAAAATATACAATGTTAATTTTGCTGAAAACACAACCAATGCCACCATGAAAATGATAATATTCAATGGCTGAAAATATAATGCCTCCAAAGAAACCATCAATGCAAATTCGATTTCTTTAACATCGTTACTCATTCGCGACATCAAATCACCTTTTCTTTCATTATTAAAAAAAGAGACAGGTAGTTCCAAACAACGATTGTATATACTAACTCTAATCTCTTGTATACTTCTGTTTCTAATCAATACCATAAAATTCATGGCCAAATACCTAAAAGTATTTTTCAAAACTGTTACAATAATCAGCCCCAAGCACAAATATGCCAGTGCGGTAAATGGCTCACCTTTAACCATAGGGCCAAACCATTGTATAAAACTTTGATACTGTTTATTAAACCAATCGCCTGCATCTATTCCGTGAGTATTCACCATTTTTACGCTCTCTTCCTTAAAAAACAAGAAGCGTAGTACAGGCATTATCATCATCAATGAAAATAAATTGAATATGATAAAAAGAAGGTTAAATAAGAAATTGGCAAAAATCAACCCTTTATGGTTGGCCGCATACTTTAAAAATTTTAATACAGCTTTCAAATCACAGCGAAGTTATAAAAGTTTGTCTGTATTCAGGAGATTTTAAATGGGATTGTAACAATAGTCTTATTAAACAAAAAAGGGAGGCTTTTGCCTCCCTTTCCTGTCATCAAATTATATAATCTTATTTCTGAATCTGTATGAGATCAGAATATTTATCACCACCTGTCAAAACTACTTCCAATAAATAAACTCCTGATTGAACATCCAAACTCAATTGCTGATATGAATTGATATTTGCGAAATTGATTGTATTTACCAATGCACCTGAAACGCTATAAACGTTTACACTAGAAATATCAGATTTCGCTTGAATGCTCAACATTCCTTTGCTTGGCATTGGATATACCTTAATACCACTATTAGCAAACTTCCTTACAGCATTCACTTCATTATCTTTTATCTTCAAAGTCAACACTGAATCTGCACCTATTCTTGCAGGACCTTGAACATTTCTAATAGCAAACTCTACGAATTTGTCGCCATCATAAACAGCGTCATCAGAAATATTAGCCTTGATCATTACACTACTTGTATTCTTAATGATATTAATCTTACGGGTAGCAAAGTCAAAATCAGTAGGACTTACAGCAGTTGCAGACTTTACAACTACATCATAGCTAAAATTATCATCTGCAGGAGCAATCTTGAAATCCATTCGGAAAGAATCTGCAGGTTCAAACAATGAATCTGTGGTTTGAGTAAAGCTAACAACAGGCAATGTAGAAACAGTAATATCAGACATGTAACGCGGACTCAAAACATATCTGCTTGTAAATGGATTTGAAGCATCAAACTGTCCACCAATACCCACAACATCAAAATACCCTTCTGGAGCAGGATTACCATCAACGTTAGTTTCAGCGTCAATATTTAAAGTATCAACACGACCGGTAGTACCAACCATTCTTACACTCTTAAATCCATTTGCAGCCAATGCAGTTGAAGGCCATTCAGTTGGATCAACCAATTTCATTCTTTTCATCACGATCATGTTACTTTCTGTAGATTCACCCAATTGAGTTACTAAAGTTGGTTTTTTCAACGTTTTGCCAGATGCAATTAAGATAACAGTGTCTAATTGATCCATTTGAACCAAACCTTGGAACTGGCCAATTCTACCTTGTACCATTACACTATCCCCTTCAGCTACAGTATAGCCAAATGTCTTTGGACTATTATAAACACCCACGCCACCAGTATTGTCAATAATCGTAAAGTTCATACCTGTAACACGCATGTTAACACCATGCACTGTACCATAAACCCTACATCTGCTGTTTAAACTATCAGCAACACCTGTAGTTGCGTTCTGCTTTGTAATAGTTGAAATCTTATAAATTGGCAAATCATCATTAATCAAATTAACAATCATTGTATCCTTATTATCAACCAACACATTTGTTAAACTGCCTAATCCAAAATAAATAGTCTTGTTGATCTCCCACAAATTGTCATTGTAAACAGGCACATTCACCGTGATAGTATCTGGTGTTGAACTTGTAATATTGATGATTTTTGAAGTTGGGTTAAATTTAAAGTCGCCACCTTCAGTTGCAGTGCTTCTTGAAGTATAACATCTTAATGCGAAATCACCACTTGCATCTGTTCTACTAACAATTAACATTTTGATGTTAAATGAACCATCTTTTTCTCCAACATTAAACTTCCTCGCTCCAATAAACTGAACCTTCGCCGGCCCGTCATTGTCTAAAGAAACAATTGTAAATGTAGAATCCATTAAAAATGCATCGCCAGCTGTTTGTCTAACTCTAACAATAATAGTATCATTTGGATCAGCTTTAAAATCGTCAAATATCTTCGCAAATACTGTAATTGAATCTGGAGTGCTAGATTTACCTAAAGTAATAACTGAATCCGTTCCATTCCAACCCAATTGAAATTCAGATGGTATATAAGTACTATCACCCTTTTTAACTACTGTTAACAACAAGGTTGAAGTTGTATTTACCCCTTTATCCATCTTAATAGTCATACCAACCTTACCAGCATTCTCTTTTACCACTAGCAACGGCTTGGAAATTAAAATATTGGCTTTATCGTTGTCAATCAAATTAACAGTGTGAGCCCTTTCAACACCAATAGTAGCATTGGTTGGTTGATCCAAACCAAATACCATTGCCTCAGGTCCTTCTGCAAGATTGTCATCATTTACTTTGATTGAAATTGTGTCATACGCTGTTGTAGTAGCTCCAGCAAATTTTACTCGTCTTTCAGTTACTGTGTAGTCAGCTGATGCACCAGCAGTTGCAGTTCCTCCTGAAATATAAAAACGAGCAGAAGAGCTATCTTCATTAGCATATCTGCGCATCGCCATAATTTTATAAGTTCCAACTCCTTCGTTTGTAGTAGATGAACGCAACCAAAATTCAATTTTTGGAGCAACTAAGGCTGCATCATCCGTAGTGAATTGAATTGGATTCCAATACCCTCCATTTAAATTAACCGTATTTTTTGCACTAGGACCCCAAACACCATCTTTGTCAGTGTTGGCATATGCTGTCATACCCGTAGCAGCAGATAAATAATCAATTCTTCTTATACCATTTGCTAAACCATTTGGCACAATTGACGCCCAATAACTAGGCTTTTTGTGTGCATTGCTACTATAAAATGACACTAAGGAGCTCAAACTACTTCCAGTAACCGACCATCCTTCAATTGGCGATAAAAATTCAGGTCTGCCAGAGCCTGAAGTATTATCAAAAATCGCAACAAAATTCTTAGATTTCGCCAAACTCTGACCCCAAATTGCAGTACCCGTTGATGAAGTTGTACTTCTGTTAAACGTAATAACTTCCATAGAATCTTGACAGTACATGCGAAGAGTGTCGTTTGTTGTCATCCCAACAGCTATTACTGCCATATAGATTTTAGTACCAGGCGCCCAATAACTTGCACTACCAGTTCCAACCAATCCAAACCAACCTTCATAAGCACCCATGAAATCTGTTTTCATGGTATCATCTCCGTTTGGCCCAGCGCCTGCTGTCCAATGAGTGGTACCAGAATAATACCTCAAATTACCCAATGCAGTATCTACATACATCGCATTACCTGCACCTGGCAACATTGATTTTGAAGAAAAATCACTTGATTTAATCCCCTTAATGATATACCGATAAGAGGAATTTGGATTCAAGTTTTGCAACCTCAATCTCACATAAGTAGGCATTCTCTTTGTTGAATCGCCCGAAATAATATATTTCGGTACCATCAATCCAGCCACATTCATAGAACTAAATTGCGCACTTGCAACTTTCATCCCTAACAACGCCGCTAATCCTAGTATTACTTTTTTCATATTTGATGATTTCATACAAAAATAAGAATTCTTAGCTAAGCTTCATAACACTAATGCAAGTGATATGACACTACAATGAAAATTACCTCCTTCCAACTTATTAATTAACACATCACAAGCAGCCTCAATTGTAGCCCCAGTGGTAATTACATCATCTACCAAAATGATATGATTTTCTTCGATAAATTGAGTATTTGCAACCACTTTGAATTTTTCTTTCGAACCTAACCACCTGCCTATCCGATTTTTTTTGGTTTGAGTTTTACTTTTAATATGTTGAATCAAAATGTCTTCATTCAACTCCCATCCCGTCACTTCTGCAATCCCCTTTGCAATTAAAAAACTCTGATTATAACCCCTTTTCCTCAACTTTGAAATATGTAACGGAATGGGTACCAGTATAAATTTCTTTTCAAATTCACCCCCAACAACACAGCCAACATTTAATAATTTTTT
>JAGKXC010000064.1 GCA_021151535.1 Sphingobacteriia bacterium
GTTATAATAACCAATGTTTGCCCATGCCGCTTTACCCTTAGGACCTGAAGAAACAACAGGTGTAGCAGAAGTAAACTTCCAAGTTTGGGTGTAAGCGCTGCTAGTGGCAGTTGAGTTAAATGTAATAGGCGTTTTGGTGTAGTTTGGACCTGTTGGTACAGTGAAATCCGCTGAAGGTGGAGTTACAGCCTTAACATTGATTTCAAAATCCAAAATGTTACCCTCGTTCGCAACTGATCCACATCCTTGGCTAGGCAAGAACGAAAGATACATATCACGAATTCTTAAGATACGCTTTCCTGCAGGGAAATTACCACAAGGAATGGTCAACTGAGCAGTCTTGGTAGTGTTAGAAGCCACCTGCCCCATCGGCCCAGATGCCTTACTAATACACTCAGCCGCAGAAAATGAATTATCACCATCCATATCAATCCAAACACCGCAATACTCAGCGTAGTTACATGTGTTTTCAATAGTAAGTGTAATCACTTCACCTGGAGTTACATCCATGATGGCTCCATTGGTCATTAATTTGTTGGATGTACCTGTGTTGTTACAGTTCAATCCACTGAAACTCGCTGTTGTTCCTGCACTGTTTTTGATGATAACACCAGAAAACCAGTCCAAAGAGCAACCCGTTGTGTTCGTAGCACTACAAATCTGTGCTTTGGACGCCCCGTACCAACTGAGGGATCCAAACATCAGTAATGCCGTTTTCAATTTGGTAAAACTTTTGTTCATAATAGTCCTCCCATCATATTAAGTGTTGCAAATTATGCTCTTTTTAGCGTAGTTTTTATACCCTAACTACACCCCAAACCCCAATAAAATAAGGCAGTTACAACCATTTGACTATGATTGATTTTTTGAATTTTGCTACTGTTTTCAGATGTACACTACCCGAATTACGTATGTACTTATTTTTTTGTTTAGCACAAGTGAATATTTCTTTAGCTTTAAAATTGCATAAAATGACTATTTTCAATAAAATAATGATTGAATTCCATCATCCGAAACCATGATCATCAATTAATTAAATAGTAAAAAATTATTTTTTTACTTAATTATGACAGAAACTCAAGTGTCCATTCACAAAAAAAATAGGCTACTCACTCGAGTAGCCTATCGCCAAAAATAAATATCGATAATAAAATTAGGCTATAAATCGAAATTAACCATGCATCATGCAAATCAATTCTCTATGAATGAATAGATTCATCCATTCCAATTGGGTAAATTCTATTTACACCATCGAGCAGAAAGTGCTACCAAAACCTCAGCGCTCTTTTTCATATCCTGTAAACAAACATATTCGTGCTTGCCATGGAATGCCATCTCGCCAGTAAATAAATTAGGACAAGGCAACCCCATAAAACTCAATCGGCTTCCATCTGTCCCCCCCCTTGCTCTGGTTAACTGTGGCTCAATCCCTACCTCTTTAATCGCCTCAATCGCAAATTCAGAAATTCTCGGATCTTGTTCTACAACCTCTTTCATATTTCTGTATTGCTCAGAAATCTCTATTTCAGCCTTCACACCAGGCCAACGACTGGCAGCCGCATCCATCAACTCCTTCAATCTACTCTCGTGCTCAGCCAACATCGCCGTTTTAAAATCCCTTACAATAAACTGAACCCATGCATGCTCTGCTACCCCACCCATGGTTACCGGATGCACAAAACCTTGCGTATCTTCAGTAGTTTCCGGACTCCAAGAATCCTTTGGCAACGAATCCATAAAATCAGCCGCTACTTTCAAAGCATTAACCAATTTCCCTTTGGCATACCCCGGATGCGCACTAATACCATAAAAATGAACCTTAGCAGCATCTGCACTAAACGTCTCATCTTCATAACAACCGCGTTCTCCCGCATCCAACGTATAACCCACATGAGCTCCCAATTTCACCATATCCACCTTGTCAACTCCCCTTCCAATCTCCTCGTCAGGCGTAAATAAAATGCGAATATCACCATGAGGTAAATCAGGATTTTGAACCATCGTTTGCACAAAATCCATGATGATTGCAACCCCAGCTTTATCGTCCGCACCCAATAAAGTTGTTCCACTAGCGGTAATAATATCGTCTCCTATGCGCTCCAATAAATAAGGATGATCCTTGGGCGATATTACCTGTGTTGTATCATCTGGCAGTAAAATATCACCACCCTGATAATTGCGGTGAACTATGGGTTTCACATTCTTTCCAGTGCAATCTGGCGATGTGTCCATGTGCGCACAATAACAAATTACCGGTTTACCATCGCCTACATTAGAAGGCAAGGTGGCATAAACATAGCCAAATTCGTCTAAATGGGCATCACTCAAACCCATATCTAAAAGTTCAGCCACCAAAACCCTACCCAAATCTTTCTGTTTTTCTGTACTTGGATAAGTTGTGCTATTTGGATCACTCTGCGTATCAATTTGAACGTATTCGCAAAAGCGTTCTTCCAAAGATTTAAAATTCATTTTTATAATTAATTTTTAAGACGGATTTACCAATTCTGTTAAACTCATTTCCAATGCCTTCGCGCTGATACCCGTAGACTTTGGATTAAACTGATTCACCCTTACAACAGCATTCTTAATGATGTTACTTACATCCTTAAAGATAGCAACATCGGTTACCTCAGCATCTTGTTTCATCAAATAACCAAATACGCGAGCCATACCACAATTGGCAACAAAATCCGGTATTACAGCAAATTTGCTATCTGCCAATTGTGAAATTGGACCCATGAAAATTTCCTTATCCGCAAAGGGAACATTCGCCCCACAACTCACAACCTCAATACCCGCTTTTTCCATTCTTAATACTTGATCTTCGGTTACCAATCTGCTCGCTGCACCAGGAATAAAAATCTCCGCTGGTAAATCCCAAATTTTGGCATTCACCTCTTCAAAACTCAACATATTTGGCGCACTCAACGCATTACCCTTCCGATTTAAAAACAACTCAACAACTTCATCGTGACCCAATCCCTTTGGCTCAATAATACCGCCGTCTCTATCAATAATACCGCCAATTCTAACACCATATTTGGTTAAATAAAAGGCAGCGGCGGCAGCAACATTGCCCCAACCTTGGATGATCGCCAATTTGTTGTTCATGAAGCCGCCATACACCTCATAATAATGACGTACGGCTTCCGCTACACCCCATCCAGTAATCATATCTGCAATGGTATAACCCTTCTCCAAAGACGGCGTCAATCGCTCATCTTCAATTGGCAATAAAACACCCTTTTGCAAACGAGAAATAGCTTTCAATCGCTCTTCAGGATTGTAATTCAAATGTCCATTAACTACGCCTTCTTGTGGATGCAAAATATCTAACGCTGCCGTCATTGGAATTACTTCATGAATCTCATCTACATTTAAATCTCCGCCTGTTCCGTAATAATTCTTTAACAATGGCTTTACCGCTTTGTACCAACGCTCCAATACTCCTTTTTTTCTAGGATCTGAAGGATCAAAATTTATCCCGCTCTTTGCCCCACCAATTGAAGGACCTGCAACAGTAAATTTAACCTCCATGGTTTTTGCCAAACTTTCTACCTCCCTCTGGTCTAATCCTTTACGCATTCTAGTTCCACCTCCAGCAGCTCCACCACGCAATGAGTTAATTACTACCCAGCCTTCAGCCTCCGTTTCAGCATCCTTCCAAGCAAAAACAATCTCAGGCTTCTTGCCCTCAAATTTTTCTATAAGTTGGTTTAATTTATTCGACATAAAAATTCTAAATATGGGGTTTATTTCGTTTTTAATTAAATTTGTATTATTTAGTTTTGTCTATATAATTTCAATCTTGTTCAATAGCATCGATTCAAATAACAACAAACTCGCTTACACTAATTTGCTAAAATCGCCATCCAAAGAACCCGCAACATGATTGCCAGAAGCACCCGTTGCAGAACACAATACATTGGCCACATTCTTCACACGCATCGCACCCAATAAAGCAAAAATCAAAGCCTCTTTGTAATTTACCAATTGAGCATCAGGCACAACAATCTCACACTCAGTTTCTGATTTTAAATAATCTACCAAGCAGGCATTCATCGCCCCTCCACCCGTTACCAAAACCTTGCATTCTTCTAAAGGTTTATCCGTTAAAGACGAAATAGAACGCTTCACCTGCATCGCAATATGCATTACTAACGTCTTCATCCTATCCGTCACTGGGGAATCATCAAAATCACGCACCAAATGCCAAAAATTCTTGTTTATCCATTCCCTACCCAAACTCTTTGGATAAGACTTTCCATAATACGGAACCTCGTTCAATGCATTTAATAAAGGATAAATTACACTACCTTGTTCGGCCAATGCACCATCCTTATCATAGGCTTGATTAACCTCTCTTGCCAATCGATTCAACACAATATTACAGGGCGATATATCAAATGCAATTCTGCGACCTTCATGCAAGGTACTGATGTTACAAAATCCACCCAAATTCAAACAAAAATCGTAATCATTGAACAACATTTCATCGCCAATGGCTACCAACGGAGCACCTTCGCCGCCCAACGCCACATCTGCTCTCCTGAAATTGCTCACTACCGGCAAACCAGCAAAAGCACTCAACGTAGCACCATCACCAATTTGAGACGTTAACCAACCATGGGGTTGATGAAAAATCGTATGTCCATGACTGGCCACCAAATCCACTTCTAAACCAGTTTCCTTCTGGAAAGCTGCAACCAACTCACCCAAATATCTGCCATAAAAAACATCCGTTTTGGCAAATAATTCAGCATTTTGGTAACGCAATTGCGACAATCGCACACGCCAAGTTTCATTATATGGCACAGTAATTCCCTTGATAATTTTCGCATCGCAGCCAGTTCCACTCACCTGCACATCACACAACGCTAAGTCAACACCGTCCATGCTACTACCGCTCATTATTCCTAAAACTTTCATCTTTCTATTTATACTTTTTTTCAGTTCAAATCAAAAAAATCAAATCTATTCCCCGCTTTCCCAAATCAAAATCCAGCACAAAAATAACCACAAAGCATCCCTTTTTAGTCGAAATTTTGTAACTATGCATTTTTAGGTATTAGAGGCAATGAATTTCTCTTGAAAAATGCAGCTACAACCGCTGCAGTATAAGCGTGTTCAATCTTCACAATATCCAAATTCAAAATATCGCCATGAAAAGAAAAGAATTCTTTCAAAAAAGTTTCACCTTAGCTGGAGCAGCTGCCATCATGCCATCAGTTTTTGGTAAATCCTTGTTGGATGCACAAAAAGAATCCAATACAGCAGCTGAAATTACAAACAAAATAACCCAAATCCCGATTCCCGCAAACGGCAATACCCCAGCCGAAAATTCTCCTTACGAGGGTACGCAAATTTCCAGTCCCAAATTTGGCGTAGCATCGCTAGAAGATCCTGCATCATCAGAATGGGAATCACTTAGAAATCAGCTTTTCCCAATCAATTCAAACTTAACATATCTAAACAATGGAACGATGGGCATTACGCCCTACCCCGTTTTGCATGCTTTAAACAAAGCATTCACGTATACGGCAGAAAATGGTGCATACCCACATGCCGACGGTAGCCTAGAAGCGGCCATCGCCGATGTTTTGGGCTGCGACGCCGAGGAAATTGCCATCACCAAAAACGTTAGTGAAGGTGTGAATCTCGCATGTTGGGGCATTCCTTTAAAAAAGGGCGATGAAGTACTTATAACAAAACACGAGCATGTGGGCGGCTGCGCAGCTTGGTTGCACCGCGCAAAAGTGGATGGAATTGTTTTAAAAGTAGTTGAACTGGGTTCAAATGCTGAAGAAACGTTGAAAAATTTCCAAGCAGCCGCCACCAACAAAACCAAAGTCATTGCTATTCCACATATCCCATGCACCATAGGGCAGGTTTTACCCGTCCAAATGATATGTGAATGGGCAAAATCCGCCAAAATTGTCACCGCTATAGACGGCGCTCACCCAGCTGGAATGCTACAAATAGACTTGCATAAAATTGGTTGTGATTATTATTCAGGTTGCCTCCACAAATGGATGCTAGCACCCATCGGTTTGGGATTTTTCTATTGCTCTAAATCCATGCTGCAATACACCAAAATCCAACATGTAGCCGCTTATTCGGTAGACAAATTCGACATGAGCACCAACCCTCCAACCTTTGGTGAACTTGCACAAAAAACAGGCAGATTTTCCTACGGATCATTCTGCGGACCCTTATATGAAGCAGGCAAAACCGCCATTCAATTGTACAAAAATATTGGGCCCGACAACATCCAAAGTCGCGTAAAATACCTTCAAAGTAAAGTAGACAGTCAATTACGTGAAATAAACAATTCAGCCATTGATCCTGGATTAATTCAAATACTCACCCCTACGGAATATGCCTCACGCGGCGCTCAAACTGCATTCCGAATAGCACCCGCAACCCAGCCGTCACTCAGCCAAAAATTCTGTGATTATGCTAGAAAAAAAGGCATCGTTTTGCGTTATGTTGGCGAAAACAACATCGATTGTGTGCGCGTTTCTACCCATTATTATAATTTGGAAAGCGAAATCAAATCCTTCACGGCCGCTTTACGCGGATTTTTGAAGGAAGAGAATTTGCTTAAAACCATTCCAGAATGACGCAATTAGCATTCGCCGAAGAGTTCTTTAAAAAATGGGATTCGGGCGATGAGTTTTTCACCCTAACCACCTCGGGTACCACTGGCTCACCCAAAAACTGGAAACTTCATCGTGAAGCCTTGATTTGGAGTGCTAAAAGCACCAGGAAAACCTGGCTTTCCCAACAAAGTTCATTGGCACAAGATTGCTTTTTACCAGTAAATAAAGCGGGTGGTTTTATGCAACTAGTGAGAAGTAAAGTTTGGAATGCGCCGGTAAAAATCTACTCAGCAAGCGCCAATCCTTTGTTAGATCAAGATCCAACAAACCCCATCACATCCTTTACCCCCATGCAATTGGCAAACATACTTTCCCAAACTGAAAGTATACAAAAGTTGAAATTGTATACAGTTTTACTCATCGGCGGACAGGCAATTACTGCCGATTTAGAATCCAAATTGCTGGAAGTTTGTGCGCCATCAGCTTTACTCATTCATACTTTCGGAAGCACCGAAACCGCCTCTCACTTTGCAGGAAGAATTCTCAACAAAGAAAGGAATCAATTTTTCCAAACTACGCAAGGTACTGATATCAGAAACAACCCCATTACCCAGCAGTTAGAAATTAAAAACCCAACTACTCAAAACCAATGGTTAACCACCAATGATTTAGTCGAAATTATTAACAGTAATCAATTTAAATGGCTAGGTAGAAAAGATTTAATCATTAACTCTGGAGGAGTAAAAATTCAAATCGAGGTTTTAGAAAATCACATCGCACTATTAACCGGATGGCCGCTGGGAACTTTTTACGTGAAAGGCAAACTGCACCCCGAATTGGGAGAGTCTGTTGCTTTATATACCCTGCACCAAATCGACAATGATTTACTGGAAATACAATTACAAGGTTTGCCTAAATTTCACCACCCAAAACACATTGAAATGGTGAACAAAATTCCTTTAACGGAAACTGGAAAAGTTAAACGTTAAAGTATACCTGAATCCTTCAAGTAAATAAACATTCCCACACAAACAAAAATCAAGCTAATCACTTTAATAACACTTGCTTTTGTTACCAGGGAAATAAACTCCTTAGGAAATTCCATCTTCTTGTAAATCAACAAACTTGCTACTTGCTGATAGATTAAATAGCCAAAGATTGCAGCAAAATAAACCCAAATTGACATATCAGCACCTTGGCTAGAAATCCAATTGTTTTTAGTTCCTACAAACATCACAAGAATATAACTGAAGATAATAGCGAACATGATATACATGCCGCGCTTTCTTAACTGCTTAAATCCGTCGAACATCATTCCTTTTTGTTCTGTTGTAATAAGATCCAAGGCTTTTTCTGAGAATTTTCTTGCATAAAAAATTGCTCCAAAATAAACACCCAATAAAACCAATACAAAATACATTGGTTCTATTCCTAAAATATTGAAAATCGTCATTTTAATAGTTTTAAATTTATAACAATCATTCCACGTTTCTCAGGCGTTCTTGCGGAACAATAATTTCGTAGAACAATTTTTCTTCTTCATCAACTTCCAGCCAATGTAACGCTTCTTTGGTTGAAAAATCGCCAAAGTTATTTAAAGAATCAGCCCAACCCCACCAAGGTTCTATACATAAAAACGGCGCACCTGGTTTGGTCCAAAAACCCACTGCATCCCAAGAACTACAGTCCACAGTTGCCAACTTCCCTTTGGTTTTATGCACCAACGTAGCCGTAGAAAATTCCGGAGAGCGTAAAACGATAGCGTCTTGAGCGAAGTAATCATTGTTCAATTCCAACGCTTTACCACAGTTTATCTTAACTGTTTTGCCATTGTAATATCCATTTTCAATCAACCATCGTTGACTATTAACTTGCAAATCAAACCAAAGTTCATGTTCATCCAATGGTCCAGCTAATGCAAACGCCGGATGACCACCAACCGAGTAAGGCAGAATATTATCACCGGGATTGTAAGTAACATAAGAAACCTTCAAACGATCTTCAAGCAACTCATAGAGAATTCTAAAACGAAATGGAAATGGATATTGTTTCTCTGTTTCTTCGGTATTGGAAATCTCAAACAACGCAAAGTCGGTGTCTTTTTCAAGCAACTGAAATTCAGTATTACGGGCAAACCCATGTTGATTCATAGGGTATTTAACGCCTTCCCAAACCAATTCATCATGCATCAATCGCCCAACAATCGGAAACAAATTGGGTGCTACCCTGTTCCAATATCGGGGATTAACCTTCCATAACAAATCCTCATTCCCAGCAGAAAACGAAATCAATTCCGCTCCCATCAAGGCGATTTCTACATTTAAAGAATTGTTATTTAAACAAATAGTTTTTTGCATACTGCAATAGCAAAAATACCCATAATCTAACAAAGTGGACATGATTCGTTAAATTCTTTTTACATTAAATAAATCTTATTCCCTTTTGAAGAGATTCTCAGTAACTTTACTTTTTCAAACCAAAGCACCAAAACCTCTTTTACCTTAAAACTATGAAATCCTTTGCCCCAAATAGTAGTTATACCGCATTAATCTTGGACGATGAAAAATCCGGCAGAGACATGGCGGAATATTTCCTTAGAGAATATGCGCAGGATTTGTTTGGTAAGATTTTGATCGCGTCTTCCATAGAAGAAGCACGTGAGAAGATAATGGGCAATACCATTGATGTTGCTTTTGTTGATATTGAACTCAAGGGCGAAAAGGGCTTGGCACTGGCGCCTTACCTGCCAAAAGAAACTCTTATCGTTGTTATTAGTGCCTATCCAGAATACGCATTACAAGCCATTAAGCTTAACGTTGTAGATTACATTTTAAAACCCATTTTGGCGGGCGATTTTGAATCAATGCTTCAAAGATTAAAATCTAAAATGCAACCCAAGGTGCAAGAAGCTCCCGCAATTACAAAAGAATCTCCTGGGTCAATGGTAATCCGCGATGGTGGAGTAAATATCATTGTGCCACTCCAAGATATCCAGTACATTGAGGCTGCAGGTGCTTATTCTAAAATCGTTACAGCAAATAAAAACTTCATCGTTTCCAAAACACTAAAAGCGCTGTTACCTTTGCTACCTGATTCATTTACAAGGATTCACCGATCTTATATTGTTCCACAATCTACCATTATTAGTTTCAAAGGCAATACCGTATGGCTTTCCAATGGAAAACAAATAGCGCTCTCAAAAACTGGCAAAAAACAATTGCAATTGCAGTATGGCTATTTGTAGCCGCTCTTGCACAGCATGCATTTGCTCAAAGTTTAAATCTCCAGCCTGAAATTTCATTGGTAGATGGTCTTCCCGTTACCTCAGCCAGAAAAGTAATTATTAATCAGCATGGTACCGTTATCACCGCTACAGATGCTGGCATTCATTACACACCCGCTTTTCAACCACAATACGAAGCCATCAAAAAATCCTTGGGCTCCAAACAAATTTGGGATATCTGTATATTAGATTCATTCTTTATTGCCGGTACTTACAATGATGGACTGTTTGTTTTTCACCACAAAACCGGAAAATTACTCAAACACTATCTTTATGCTCAATTCCCTAAAATTCGTCGTTTACGCATCATAGATAACCAGTTATTTATTCTTTGTTTTAACGGAGTTTACCAATTTCAAGACAACCAAATTAAATTACTTTTATACACCGAAAACCTCCATAAAAAAGATCCCATTTGTATACCAATGGATATCTTTTATAGAGATAACCACCCCCATATTCTCACCTATCCAGAAATTGGTATTTGGCAACAACAAGCCCCGGGTATTTGGCAAAATATAGGTCCGCAACTCATTCGAAAATTGATCGTCGCCCCAGGAAATAAAAAATTCACAACATTCCCCAATCTATCTGCCTTTGAATTTAAAGGAGATATTTATTTGGGCGGACAAAATGAATATGCAGTATGGAATGCCAATAATACAGTAACGCATTATGCCATTAATTTTAAAAATGACGAAGGATTTGCCATCTGGGATTGGGCTTCAGTTCAAGGTCAAGTTTATGCTTCTTGTGGAAATACCGAAAGCTTCGAGTCTGGCGGTCTAATCTTACACAAAAAAAATCAATTTACCATTCCCAGACCAAGTTGGAACCAAGCTATTTGGAGCATAACAACTGATCCCTCAAAAAATATCCTATGGATTGCCACCAATTATGGTGGTGTTTATATGATTAAATCGCCCAATACGCGTATTAATGCAATTTCGCCTCACTGTAAAAAGACATGGGAGGGAGATTACTTATTTATGTGGAATAAAAATATCATAACCTGCATCAATCCATCCAATCAACAAGTTCATTGTAGTGCACCAATTCCAGAAGAACTGATAAAAATTTACCAATTAGGAAAAGATTATTATGCACTCGGCGTCACCAAACTCTGGAAAATTTCTGATAACGACCCCACCAAATTCAATGAACCTAAATTCAAATTCAAACCTCTTCAAGAAATTCACAACACGTCAAAAGCCTATATAAATCAAGGAAAATTATGGCTGTTTACACAATATGGAGCCCTATCCCAGTTTGATCCAGTAACCAATAAACTCATCCCATTAAATCTATCGCCTCGGTCCGATTGCATTGCTCAAAACAACGATTATATCATCTATCACTCCATTGATAAAGGATTTTTCATGATCAAGGGCGATTCCGTTTACCCAATGAATACCTCCGGTGAAGCTTTCCAAAGATTTCATGCCGATTTTACTCTTTTCAACGATTTTTTATTGGTACGACTTTCTAATAGCCTAAAACTTTTTCAAATTGATCCGAAAAAACATCAAATTAAATATATCAAAGATTTTACACTCGATGAACTTTTCCGAAATATTACTATTTTAGATATTCAAAGTTCAACTGACGGATTTATTTTTCTCCTCCCAAATATTGTATTAAAAATCAAAGTTGGATTGGTAAATTTTAACAACAAAAATAACTACCAACTTCTTATCGCCAGTCAGAAATACTTAGGAAATTATAG
>JAGKXC010000065.1 GCA_021151535.1 Sphingobacteriia bacterium
TGCAATGGAATTTCAAAAGCATATTTTAACGCACCTGTTTTTGCATCATATTCCTTTCCGTTATGCACTTCTGATGAAGTTGTAAAATAAGTGCCATCAACACTAAATTCAGCCGCTTTCACCATAACCTTTTCACCCAATAACTGATATAACATCTTATTTGTGGCTAGATCCCAGCACTTCAAACTTCCATCATCAGTAACTACCAAAATCTTACTCCCATCTCTAGCAACAGACATGTTTATCACATTCCCTGTATGAGGCCCCAATGTTTTAATCAAACTCCAATCTGCCGTATTCCATACTTTAACCTGACCATCGCCACCGCCTGTGTACAACGTTTTTCCATCCAACGTGAACACCAAATAAGTAACCATACCTTGGTGTGATTCCAATTTCTTAACAACTTTCTTTGTGGCTACATCCATCACATACACATTGTTATCCATTCCACCTAAAGCCACAATACTTGCATTTGGAGAAAATGCTGCCTCAGCAATTCCTTTCACTTCAATTAAATGCGACGCTGTTTGTGCACCCAATGCACCAAACAATCCCATGCTTAATGCAAAAACTATTTTTCGAAACAAATTCATTTTAATATAATTAACTGCTTTTTATACAAGAATAAGCACTTCGCGTTTGCAATTCAAATGCCAAAATCATGTTCATACTGATTATTAGATTTTTATGAGGTAATGTTAGATTTTTAAAACAAAAAAATGCAACCTCATTAGAACAAGTTTTTTCTTTATCCAAGGTTCAGAAGTAATCAAAATCACTTCCCTAAATGACAGTTATCAGTGTTTAAAAGTGCAAACTCGATCATATTCGTATTATGAAAAAAATATCCATTATCGTTTCAAGTATTTGCATGTTGTTATTATCGTGCGGCGGAAATGAAAAGAAAAGCCCACAAACTCTTGCAGCCGAAAAATCAAATTCCGAAACTTCAAATAACACGGCTAGCACAAGCTCTGTTGTTGGTAATAAAATCAACATTGAAGCAAACGACCAAATGATGTACAACATCAAAACCATTGAGTCAAAATCAGGAGAAAAAATTGAAATTACCCTTACCAACAAAGGAACAATGCCCAAAGAAAGCATGGGCCACAACTGGTGTTTATTGGCGCAAGGGGCAAATTTAGAAGCTTTTGCAACCGCTGCAGCCACTGAAAAAGGCAACGATTATATCCCTAAAAATTTAGAAAAAAATGTGATTGCACATACCAAAATTTTAGGCCCAGGTGAATCAGAAACCATCACCTTTGATGCTCCTTCTCCAGGTATCTACAAATTCATTTGTTCATTCCCCGGCCATTACATGATGATGCAGGGCGATTTAATTGTGAAATAATTCACCAATTTTCTCACTGAAAGGCACTTCCTGAGAGTGCCTTTTTTGGGGCGATATGTGTCATGTTCATAACTTTGCTTGTCAATTCTTCCACAAAATCTAGAAACATTATTGAACAGCAAAATGTTCCATTATATCAACAGAATATGAGTAACGCCAATACACATCTCAACCCATTCATCCAAGAACTACAAAGCCAAATTAAACCCATCAGGGAAACATTGGTAAATCATCCCGTTTATCAAAAAATCAACAATCTTAATGGCCTAATTCAATTCTCTCAGTGTCATGTTTATGCCGTTTGGGATTTTATGAGTTTGCTAAAAGCCTTGCAAAATGATTTAACATGCACCCAAATTCCATGGCTACCCACCAAAAATGCAAATACTAGGTATTTAATCAACGAAATTGTATTGGGTGAAGAATCCGATACCTATGAAAACAATCAACGCATCTCTCATTTTGAACTATATCTAAAAGCTATGAATCAAATGGGTGCAAATACAAGTCCCATTTATGAGTTAACCCAAAAAATTCAGCAGGGTGTAACAATTTTTGAAGCCATTCAACAAGCAAATATTCACCCCAATATCAAAGAATTTCTCAACTTTACATTTGAAATTGCAATTAATGCGCCCACCCATGTAAAAGCTGCTGTTTTTACCTTTGGCAGAGAAGATTTAATACCGGATATGTTTCTGGAAATACTCAAAACAGTGTATCAAGATCATCCCCAAAAAGTTACTATTTTCAAATATTACATAGAACGTCATATCGAAGTAGATGGCGATCATCACAGTCATCTAGCACTAGAAATGGTGGAAGATCTCTGCGATAATGATCCCTCAAAATGGGAAGAAGCTACCGCTGCTGCCATAGAATCCCTCCAAAAACGCGCCCTCCTTTGGGACGCAATCGTGGCAAATTAAATTCCCAATTCTCAAACCGATTGAAAACAAAAAAACCCATCGAAATCGATGGGTTTTTTATTCGAGATTTTTGCGGACCGGACGGGACTCGAACCCGCGACCTCCGCCGTGACAGGGCGGCATTCTAACCAGCTGAACTACCGATCCGTGCTTTCGCAAGCCTTTTAATGTACCCCAGTTGCCTGCGGTGTTTCTTAAAAGGACTGCAAAAATAAGAACTGAAATGAATCCCCGCAACTTTTTTGTGAAAAAATTGAATTTTTTTCATCCCATCGCCCAATTTTACTATGCCCTCAACGGCATTTCGTATATTCGCCCTAATGAAAATCAAACAGTTCCATGCTATAGCCACCTTCGCAACTATATCAATTTTGTCGGCTATTTCCCCTGTTTTTGCTCAATTTCCTGAGATTACTTGTTACCACCAAGACCCTGGAGCGCATGAAAGAGATCGTAACATTGATGTTACCCACCTGCAATTGAACGTGAAATTCAACCCCGAACAAAAACAAGTTCTAGGCAAAGTCTCTCACCACTTCAATTCACTACAATCGCAAGTAGATACTATCTTCCTCGATGGTCCCGGCATCGAAATCATCTCAGCCTCCCTCGATGGCAAACCCATCAAAACACGCAATATCCCCGCAGGTGTTGTTTGCATTACCAACCTCAAAAATGATTTTCAAAAATCCCATATCCTAACCCTAGAATATAGCGCCCATCCACAAAAAGGTATCTATTTCATCGGATGGAACCTCACCCAATTGCCAGTTTCGCAACCCGCTACCTTCGATCCAAAATTGATGACGCGCAAGCAAATCTGGACCCAAGGTCAAGGCATCGACAATAGAAATTGGATTCCCATGATCGATGATCGCAGTGATAAATTCACCACTGATATTAGCGTGGAATTCAAAAATGGATTCAACGTACTTTCTAACGGCCAATTGGCATCAAAAACCGACAATAAAAACGGTACAACAACATGGAAATACCTCATGAAAAACCAACATGCTGGATACCTAATCATGTTAGCCATCGACAATTACGCCGTAAAATCATCCAAAACAAAAAACGGCACTCCCATCCATTTATGGTATTACCCAGAACATCCAGAACGTGTAGAACCAACCAACCGCTATAGCGAAAGAATCATAGAATTCCTTGAAAATGAAACGGGAATCGCCTACCCATGGGGCTCTTACTCACAAGTTATGGTGCAAGATTTTATGTTTGGAGCGATGGAGAATACCTCTGCCACCGTATTTGGCGATTTCTTTTGGGTAGATAACCGTTCATTTCTGGATAGAAACTATATCGGCGTAAATGCACACGAAGCCACACACCAGTGGTTCGGAGATCTGATTACCGGGCGCCATGATGGTGAGCAATGGTTACAAGAGTCTTTCGCCACTTTCTACCCCGGATTATTCATGGGTTCGGTATTTGGCAAGGAAGAATTAGATTGGTATTTCCACGGGCAACACCAAGGCGCTTTGGCAGCCGGAAAACAAAATTCCTTACCAGTTCGACATAGTGGCAGCGGTAGCTCCCGCCATTACCCCAAAGGCGCTTCCGTTTTGCATATGCTGAAGCATATTTTGGGCGATGAAAACTACAAGCGCAGCATCAACCTTTACCTACAACGACATCAGTTCAAAACCGTTGAAACTTGGGATCTTCAAAAAGCCATCATCGATGCAACCGGCATCAATATGGATTGGTTCTTTGATCAATGGATTCACAAAGGTGGCGAACCCCATTTTAAAATCAGCTGGCAACAATTAAGTCCAGCAACGAATAGTACCAGCGGTACTGAAATTACTGTTGAACAAATCCAACATCAAGATCCAATTGTTGGTATTTTCAAAACCCCTGTTGATATTGCTGTTTATTACACAGACGGCAGCATTAGTCGCCAAACTGTAACCCTTTCCCAAGCTTACCAAAAAATCATCATTCCCAATGGCGATGCTCCAGTAGAAACCAAGTATAACAAATCAATTTCCACACAAAAAAACGTAGCATTCGTGGTATTTGACGAAGGCAATTATTTGTTAAAAAACACTACTTTCCAACGCAGTTATTTTGAATTGATGATGCAAGCCAAAATGGCAACCAACGCCATAGACCGCTGGGAAGCGTTATCCGAATTGAAAAAACTTCCACAAGCCCAATCGCCAGAAAATATAGAGTTCTTGATGCAACGATTTGAAGCAGAAACATTCAGAGAAAACAAACTTGAAATCGCGAATCAATTATTAGATATTTTTAATGCTAATATCACCAAAATTCAATTGGGCGATAATAAAAATCAGTTGTCTAAACTGGAAGATTTTTGTATTAAATTATTTAGCCACAACATCACTGAAATTCGCAGAGTGGCTGTAGAAAAATCGCCAATAAACATTAAAACTATGCAGCCATTCATGAACGCATTGAAAGACTCTTCTTACCTAACCATAGAATTGGCAATCAACAAGATGTGGGAAAATCCAATGTTCAACAGCAAACACACCGAAATGCTTGAACAGTTAAATTTCATCCCTGGATACATGAACAATCTTTTGGTAAAACAAGCAGAATTGAGCATCGAGAACTTCCCAGATAAAGCAGATTTATACAAAGCAACTTTGGTAACTTATGCATCGCCGTATTATGAATTTAGAACAAGAATTAATGCTATGGCTGCTTTAAAACGATTGAACTACTTAAACGAAGAATTGTGCTATAATTTATTCGAAGCTTCATTGAGTTTTAACTCTCGTTTGGCGCAACCAGCAAATGAGTTGATTGCTTACTTCAAACAGCAAACTGCTTACAAACGACTTTTGATAAAATCTGCGAGCAATTTTGATGCTATTTCGCCTGAACAGCAAAAGAAATTGTTAAACCTTGTCCGATAAGCGTTATTTTTTGTTGTTTTCCTTTGATGTTTCAAGGATTATTCATTATTTAGCAAATTAAACTTGGAAGAACCCGGTACCATGAATATTTCCAGCGCTAAAACGAAAAAATTTACAAGTATTTTTAACCGATATGCAATGGCTTCGGCCTTGTTTTTGGCACTCTTAATTGCGGGCTGTAAACCCAAATACGAAGAAGCTCAACGTCAGTTTAATCAAGGATACTACCGCCAAGCTGCGGTAATTTTTGAAGAATTTTCAAAAAACACCAAAGACAAAAAACTGAAAGACAAAGCCATTTTCATGGCTGCAGAAGCATACCGATTGAGCGATGACTACGATAAAGCCAACCGTTTATACGAAAGAGTTTTGAAAAAAGACCCTAAAAACACCAAAGCTTTGTTGATGCGCGCCAACATGTTGAAGAAAATGGAATTGTACCGTGAAGCTGTTGACGCTTACGATACTTATCTTCAAGAAGTGCCTGGTGACACCATGGCAGATTACCAAAAACAAGGTTGTGAAATGGCGATTAGCTGGACGCCAGATTCTTCACAATATGTGGTGAGTAATTTTCGTGTAGCCAACACAAAATCTAACGATTGGGCACCCATGGTAGCTTCCAAAAAAGACGATGTGCTTTTCTTTGTTTCAGATAGAGAAGGTGGTAAATCTAAAAAACTTTATCCTGGCACAATGGAAACTTGGACCGATATCTGGTACCTAGAAAAAATTGGTAAAAAAGGAAAAGAAAAATGGCAAAAACCTGTTTTTGCTGAGAAAAACTCTACCAATTTCAACGATGGTTCTATGACTTTCGATGCCAAATTTGCTACAATGTACTTTACCCAGTGCGGTGGCGAAAAAGGCAAAAGCGAAAAATGCGCTATCTATGAAGTGAAAAAACAAGGTCCAGAATGGTTAATTGGTGATGCATTGGAATTCTGCAAATCAGATACTGCGCACAACTATGGCCATCCTGCCCTTAGCCCAGATGGAAAAACTTTATATTTCTCATCAGATCGTGAAGGTGGTTTTGGTGGAATGGACATTTGGGCTGTAACCTACTCTAAGCGTTCTAAGTCTTGGGGTACACCTGTTAACTTAGGTGCAGATATCAACACAAAAGGTTACGAAGTATTCCCTTACTTCAACCAACACGATAACAAATTGTATTTCTCTTCAGACGGATGGCCAGGTCTTGGTGGTTGGGATATATTCAACGCCGAGCCTACAGACGACATCACCAAATGGAAAGAGCGTGAGAACTTAAAAGAGCCTTTAAATTCTGGTGGTAATGATTTTGGTATCACTTTCAATAACAAAGCTGAAAACAAGAACTCTGGTTTCTTCTCTTCTAACCGTGGAGATAGAAAACAACACTACGATATTTACGAGTTTACAGTTACACCAATCGTAATTACCATCAGAGGTGTAATCAGCGATTGTAATACCAAAAAGCCATTGAAAGGTGCTACCGTAACACTTACAAATGACCGTGATACTTCTAAATTGGTTTTGAAAACTGATGAGCAAGGCGTTTATACCGCTACATTGAAAGAAAAAACCAACTATGAAATCGAAGCAAAATACCCAGAAGCCTATTACTTCGAAAAACCTCCTGTAAATAGAACTACATACGGTATTCGCGTAAATACTGAATTGGTTCAAGATTTCTGTTTGGAAAACCCATTGGAGAAAGTTATCACCCTTCCTATTTTCTACGATTTGGATAAGTCTTTCATCCGTCCGGATGCTGCAAAAGTGTTGGATACTTTTGCGATGACAGTATTAACCAAATACCCAAAATTGATTGCTGAATTAGGTTCACACACCGACTGTAGAAACACATACGAATACAACACCAAGTTGGCTGAACGTCGTGCAGAAAGCGCACGTAGATATTTGATCGACGTTTGGAAAATCGATTCAACCCGTATCGTTGCTCGTGGTTATGGTGAAAGAGAATTAATCAACAATTGTAAGTGCGAAGGTTCTATAAAAGCAGGCTATACACCTTACATTGAAGGTAAAACCAAGAAAATGGTTTTAGAAAAAGATGCCAATAACAACGTTGTAAGAACTTACTATGCACGTTATAAACCAGAAGAATTGGTAAAAATCAACGATACATTATTTGTTCCCTGCGATGAATACCAACACTCTCAAAATCGTAGAACTACCGTTCGTTTTGGATTTGAAGGTCAGATCTCTAGAGCGATCGTAAACCAAGACGTTGATATCAACAACACCAACATTGGCAAAGAAGAAAAAGATTCAGTAGAAAAAGCAAAGAAAGCTGCTGAAGCTGCTAAGCCACAAGTTGATCTTACAAATGCAATCAAAGTACGCTTAACCAAAAATGGCAACAACAATATCATTAGCGTAATGATTTTAGATAAAGAGCCATTGAGCGTAATCTTAGATCCATTGGGTAAGCAAAATGCAATTCCAAAAGAAGTTGCAGCTGAATGGTACAAGGCCAAGTTGATCAACAAAGGCATGTTCTTGAAGTCTGGCGATAAGTTAAAGGTGGGTAAAGTGAAGCTGCCAAGCAACAAGTTTACCATCGAGAAATTAACCATCGGCGATTACGAGATTAAGAACGTTACTTTCACTATCACTGATAAAATTGAAACCCCAATCCTAGGTAAAGCTATCTTCAAGGAATTCAAACCAGAATCTTATACTACAGAAACTGAATATGTGTTGATTCCTAAGAAGGCACCTCGTAAGCCAGCAAAAAAAGCAGCGGCTGATGCAACTGGAGAGGGCGATTCTAAACCAGCACCTAAAAAGAAATAATTTCATTCCTTGATACCTAAAGTTCCAAAACTCAAGTACTCGGAATCAGGCAACTTCTTCCTCATGGCCGGACCTTGCGCCATTGAGGGAGAAGATATGGCCATGCAAATCGCCGAAACTTTGGTAAAGATTTGTGATGACCGCCAAATTCCCCTCATTTTCAAAGGATCTTATCGCAAAGCCAATCGCAGTAGAATTGATTCCTTCACAGGAATTGGCGATGAAAAAGCATTAAAAATCCTTCAGAAAGTAGGCGAAACATTCAACATTCCCACTGTTACCGATATCCACGAATCGCATGAAGCCGCTATGGCCGCTGAATTCGTAGATGTATTGCAAATACCTGCCTTCTTGTTTCGCCAAACCGAATTATTGGTAGCAGCGGCCAAAACAGGCAAATTCGTAAACATTAAAAAAGGACAATTCGCCGGAACCGATGCCATGAAACATGCCATGCAAAAATGCATCGATTCAGGCAACAGCAACGTAATCTTAACCGATCGCGGAAATATGTTTGGGTATGGCGATATGATTGTTGATTTCAGAAACATCCCAGAAATGCAACACAATGGCGTTCCTGTAGTGATGGATATCACCCACTCTCTTCAACAACCCAACCAAAGCTCAGGTGTAACAGGCGGAAAACCTGAATTGATTGAAACCATCGCCAAAGCCGCAATTGCTGTAGGAACCGATGGTTTGTTCTTAGAAACCCATCCCAATCCATCACAAGCAAAAAGCGATGGCGCAAACATGCTGCCACTGGCACAATTACCTGATTTATTAGACAAACTGCTGCGCATCCGTGCAGCGATCCAATAAAAAAAGGGGCGTTTTGAACGCCCCTTTTTTGTTTCCTATTCTATCCCATTAATACCCGTAAAACGAATAACTCTGGTTGTTGCCATTCCTGTCTTTGCCTATTACCTCAATTCTACCTCGCGCACTTTCCATCGCTGAAATAAGGTCCTCCGGCTCAGAATAAACCTTTCCATTAAACTTCACCACCACAAACCCTTCTCCCAATCCCATCTGTGAAATAAATTTTCCCCTCTGGATGTTGATCAAACGTATCCCTGAAGTTAATCCAAACTTCTTCAAATCGCCGGAGGATAACGGCTGAAAATCGGCGCCCAGCAACTTGCTGTTAACCGCACCCTTCATCAATAGAGCCGTGTTCTCCTCTTTGTTAATCAAAGTTATGTTTACCCCCGATTCCTTGCCATCCTTCAAAACCGTCAAGTTCAATACATTGCTCGGGCGTAAATAAGCCAAATGCTCGTCAAACATCGGTTTGCCATCAATTTTCTGGGCGCCGATTTTCACCAATACATCGCCTACCTTTAAGCCCGACTTCTCCGCAGGACCGCCTTCCACCAAATCTACCACCTTCACCGCGTTGGTCTCTAATCCCAATACCTTCAACTCCTCAGAACTCAACTCACCTACCTGCATCCCTGAAAACGCACGCAATACCTCGCCCTTGTCCATCAAATCCTGAACAACCTTCCTTACAATGTTCGCCGGAATTGCAAAACCATATCCGGTATAGCTGCCTGTATTGCTCTGAATCGCTGTATTAATTCCCACCAACTGGCCCTTGGTATTCACCAAAGCACCACCCGAGTTTCCCGGGTTAATCGCCGCATCCGTTTGGATAAAACTCTCAATCGGAAACTGATTCTTAACAATATTGATGTTCCTGCCTTTGGCACTCACAATACCCGCAGTAACCGTACTATTTAAATTAAATGGATTACCCACCGCCAAAACCCATTCTCCCACATTCACCTCATCACTGTTTGCAAACGAAATCGCCGGTAATCCCGAAGCTTCAATTTTCAATACCGCCAAATCACTCGAAGGGTCCGTGCCCACCACCTTGGCAATGTATTCCTTCTTGGGTTTATTCAATACCACCGTTATGGAATTGGCACCCTGTATTACGTGATTGTTGGTTACAATGTAACCGTCTTGACTTACAATCACACCACTACCGGTAGATGATGCCTGTCCGCGACTTCCAAACGGATCAAAATCCCAAAACATGCCCAAAGGACTGTTATACTCCACCGTGCTCAAAGTTTTAATAAACACAACCGATGGCGTTGATACTGCAGATGCTTCTTGAAAACCCGCTGGTGCATTTATCGCCCCAACTCCCGTACCTGCACTGAATATCGGAGTACCATTACCCATTTGCGCAATCTGCAATCCATCCGAAGGCCTTCTGCTAATCACCTGAAACATCCAAGCGCCCAAAAATCCAGATACGATGCTGGTGGCCGCTGCAAACACTAAAATACGCTTACTATTGATCATGGCTAACTTCTATTTACTAACGTTAAATTCAAAAAATCCTTTAACAAAAATCAGACAAAAAAGAAAAGTCTGACAAGTTTACCTACAAACTGTCAGACTTTCTCTGTGAAATTCAATTTTGAATTAGTGCATTCCTGGGAACATGCCACGACCAATCAAATCGCGACCAGGCCAAGGGATCATCACCAAAATAATAATCAATGCAGCTAAGAAAAACCACTTGGCGCCCACACCGTTGGAGGTTGTTGTATTAACTTCCGTATTTTTAGCTTTGCGATGACCAATGGTAATCAACACAATCGCAATAATCATCATCAATGGGTGCTCCACCGAGTAAAATCTCGCTACTTTCTGTCCCATCACTTCTTTCATTCCGCCCTGAAAAGCCTTCATTCCATATTGGCCCCAGAACCACTGCACCAATCCCAACAACAACATCACATGTGAGCTAATCATCATGATCAATGTCTCTTTGCCATTCTTGCCTTTGAAAGCATTAATCAATGACCAAATCAACGTTACTAGGATAATCCAACGAAGGAAATTGTGCAAATGCACAGTGCCAGTGTATGCAGGCGATGTTTGTAATAAACTAAGCATAATCATTAATTTTCAACGAATATAACAAAAAAACAAAGTGCACCAACGGATTGTTTTATGCTAATATTTAT
>JAGKXC010000184.1 GCA_021151535.1 Sphingobacteriia bacterium
CTACTTACTTTCACACTGCAATACCCTAATTTCTTGTTTCCGGGCGAAAGCCAATTTAGCTCAGACCCCAAGCCCAGCGATTTAATCATTGATGTGGCAATTAACTCAATCAATCCGTTTAACTGGATAAAAGTGGGCCTTAAATACCGGAAACTCAAACCCGATTTAATCATTTTCCGCTGGTGGATGCCGTTTTTTGGCCCCGCATTTGGCACATTTGCGCGCTTAGTAAAAGGAAATAAACACACCAAAATTGTTGCCATTACAGATAATATTTATCCGCATGAACCCAAAATTATCGACAAGCCATTCAGTAAGTATTTTCTACCTACTCTAGACGGCGCAGTAGCGATGAGCCGCAAAGTTGAGAGCGATTTAATTGATTATCCTATCGCCAGAAAAATTAAAAATACCGCTTATCATGCGCATCCATTGTACGACAATTTTGGTGAAGCTGTAAACAAGGATGAGGCCTGTAAAAAACTGAATATCAATCCAAAAGACAATTATTTGTTATTCTTTGGATTTATCAGGCACTACAAGGGCTTGGATATTATTCTTGAAGCATTGCCGAGGTTGAAGCCTTATCAAAATCTAAAATTATTAGTAGCTGGCGAATTTTATGAAGACCGTGCACCGTATGATCAATTGATCGCAGATTTGGGAATTTCTGATCAAGTGATTTTGCATACGCATTTTATCCCCAACGATGATGTTCGATACTATTTCTCCGCAGCTGACGTGGTAGTTCAGCCATACAGAACGGCAACACAAAGTGGGGTTTCACAAGTGGCCTATCACTTCAATAAGCCCATGGTAGTTACTTCTGTTGGCGGATTGGGTGAATTGATTCCCGAAGGGAAAGCCGGTTTAAGTGGCGAACCAACACCAGATTGCATGGCCGCTCAAATTGAGAAAATTTTAAAACCTGGGGTTTTGGGCGATATGTCGGTAAACATGCAAGAAATCAAGAAACAATTCTCCTGGGAATCTATGGCAAAGCAGTTGCTAGAAGTTGCTGAAATTTAAAAGATTTATCGTTTAAAAAACCACTTTCATCCCAAACTTTATTTGAGATTAAACTTTAGGCACCAAGGTTGTGTCTGATTGATTAAATTCACTAAAAGTTATCGCCATGAAATCAATTTTCACTTATTTAAAAGGCCAAAGGTTATCATTTTTTTGGGCTTCAATGATTTTTTCAATTGGAATATTGAAAGCACAACCAGGTCCGGGAATGCACCCGCATCATGGTAGCGGACCGGGAAGACCTCCGCACGGAGGCAATCATATGGGGCATCCGCAGCATAGCAATCCTAATCCTGGGAATCATGGATCTGCAATTATTATACGTCCAAGAATTGAATTGCAATACAATACACCTTACTACCATGGATACCGAGGCGGATACTACGGAAGACCGCAATTCTATAACAACCCTAGCTATGGTTATGGCTATGGCCCGCAATTCAATTTCAACATTCAACGCAGGCCATTTGTATGCAGCCATCCGGGATCGCCTCATACCAGAAGAATGGAAAGAAGGATCGCAAGAAGAGAATTCCGTTTACATATGCGACATGAAAGGCTGGAACATCGCAGATTGAGAAGACATTAATTTAATTTTAATTTACAAAAACTTCACACGAAATTGCTTGTTAGTTAATTTCAGAGCGATTTATTGCAGAAATTTTAACAGATAAAACCATGATTAACACATACTTATTAAACGAAACTGAGTGGTTAGTGATAGAAGGCTATATTTTGAAAGATGGCGAGTGGATTGCACTTGATTCCCTGATATAAATCAAATTAGTAGAGATTGATATTTGTAAAGGCGGCGGTTTGACAGTATCTTCGCACCCGAATAGAGAGGTGTCCGAGCGGTCGAAGGAGCACGCCTGGAAAGTGTGTATATGCCAAAAGCGTATCGAG
>JAGKXC010000010.1 GCA_021151535.1 Sphingobacteriia bacterium
CCAGCTGTTAGTTGCGGTTAAATAGGCAGCTTGAAAGATCCAAGGAAAGGCAATTCCCAGAATCATTTGTAGTTTTTCTTGGCGATTGCACTTAATGAAAAACGGATAAAGAATGGGTATGAAAAGAATGAACGGTTCTTTAATAAGGATGGCAAATCCAAAGAAAAGTCCGGCCAATAATGACGCTTTTTTAAATGAGGTTAGTAGTAGGAATATCGCCCCGAAAACCAGGTAACTACCAATTTCTTCTGTGTATCCTCCAACGAAAAACGCGGGCCAATTGGCCAAAGTGTTAAGCGTGAAAAGGTTGATGATTATGAGTAACGAGCTTATAATGAGTGGCTTGTTACTGCTATTGATTTGGAATATAGAGAATACGGTGAAACAAGTATAGAAGAGGAGGAAAAAGTAAAGTTGTAATGCGGAAGTGGAGTTTAGATATAGGTAATCGCCCGGAAATAATTGGGTTATCCATTGGAAAACTACGTGCAAGTAGAAGATTCCTGGGCCTTTGTTATCGAAAGTGGATTGATAAAGAATGCCGCCTTGCTGCAGTTGATGGGCGATGGCTGCGAAACACCCGGTATCTCCTTCGGCGGCATTTCCCCAGTAATGACTGAACATTGCGCTAATTCCCAAAACAAGGGATGCGGAAAAAAGTGCTATTGAAATCTGTTTTGTTTTGCGGGGGTTCATGAAATCGATTGCATGTAAGTTTGCAAAATAATGGAAGCCGCCATGCTATCAAGAAGGCCTTTTTCGCTGCGTTTTTGTTTGCCGAGACCGGAGTTAATTAAGGCATTTTGGGCCTCCGAACTGGTAAATCGCTCGTCGATGGTAAAAACTGGAATATTGGGGTAAGCGTTTTTTAAGGCTTCAATGAATTGCTTTACGGGCTGAGTTGCGTGTGTGTCTTGGCCTTTTAAATTGGTTGGCATGCCCACCACAAAGGCTTCAATTGTTTCGGTTTTGAGGTAATCGCTGAGAAAAATGTGCAATACAGCTGTATCAACAGTTTGTAAAGGTTGGGCGATGATTTTCAATGGATCGGTTACCGCGATACCCGTTCTTTTACTGCCATAATCGATGCCCATTAATCTTCCCATTGAACAAAGATAGCGGAAGCATGTTGGATTTTTGAGGTAAGTGGGCGTATTGGGTAAAAGTGAAATGAAAATTGGGTAAAAAGGGGGGAGCGGTTAAAAGCGGGGGAGCAGGAAATGCGGGGCGAGCGGTTAAAAAGGGAATGGCGTGTAAATCTAAGTGTCGGGTAAAACGGGGGGCTAGCGGTTAAAATAAAAAAAGGGATTGCGTTAGCAACCCCTTTTTTTATTTCTATGGAATTTGAAATTACATCATACCACCCATACCGCCCATGTCTGGACCGTGGCTATGACCTTTTTCGTCTTCCTTAATGTCGCTAATTACACACTCAGTAGTCAAGATCATGCTTGCAATAGAAGCTGCATTCTCAAGGGCTACACGAGATACTTTTTTAGGATCAATTACACCAGCAGCGATTAGGTTTTCGTATTGCTCAGTGCGGGCATTGTAACCGAAGTCGTTTTTGCCTTCCAATACTTTTTGCACTACGATGCTACCTTCACCACCTGCGTTGGCAACGATTTGTCTAAGAGGCTCTTCTAATGCCCTACGTACGATTTGGATACCAGTGGTTTCGTCTTCGTTTTCGCCCTTCATATTGTCTAAGCCACTGATAGCACGGATTAAGCTCACGCCACCACCCGGTACGATGCCTTCTTCAACGGCAGCGCGTGTTGCGTGCAATGCATCGTCTACGCGATCTTTCTTTTCTTTCATTTCTACTTCAGTAGCTGCACCGATGTAAAGAACCGCTACGCCGCCTGATAATTTGGCCAAACGCTCTTGCAATTTCTCTCTGTCGTAGTCTGAAGAAGTATTCTCAATTTGAGATTTGATTTGGTTAACACGTGCAACGATGGCATCTTTGCTTCCAGCACCGTTAACAATGGTTGTATTGTCTTTGTTGATGGTGATTTTCTCAGCTCTACCCAAATCTTCCATGGTGGCGTCGTCGAGTTTTCTACCTTGTTCTTCGCTAATCACACTACCGCCGGTAAGGATGGCGATATCTTGCAACATTTCTTTTCTTCTATCGCCAAAACCAGGGGCTTTAACAGCTGCGATTTTGAGTTTTCCATTTCCGCTTCCATTTTCTCTGTATTGGTAACGAAATAGGGCGATAAGTAACCGCGGTCGAATTGCATACCTTCTACTACTTCAACAGTAGTTTCAGTACCTTTGGCTTCTTCAACGGTGATAACGCCATCTTTACCAACTTTCTTCATTGCTTCAGCGATCAAAGAACCGATGGTACTGTCGTTGTTAGCAGAAATCGTAGCAACTTGTTCAATTTTGTTATGGTCGTCTCCAACTGCTTCACTCATTTCATTCAATTTGTTCACAGCAGCTTTCACGGCTTTATCGATACCGCGTTTCAAATCCATTGGATTGGCGCCAGCAGCAACGTTTTTAAGACCGCCAGTAACGATGGCTTGAGCCAAAACGGTTGCAGTAGTAGTACCATCACCGGCAACATCAGCGGTTTTGCTAGCTACTTCCTTCAACATTTGGGCGCCCATGTTTTCAACTGGGTCTGATAATTCAATCTCCTTTGCAACCGATACACCGTCTTTGGTAACATGAGGTGCACCGAATTTTTTGTCGATTACAACGTTTCTACCCTTTGGACCCAATGTTACTTTTACTGCATTGGCCAATGCATCTACACCACGCTTTAAACCGTCGCGGGCAGTAAGGTTAAAATCTATTTTCTTTGCCATTTTTTTTGAATTTTACTTTTAAATTTTGATTAGATGATAGCGAAAACGTCGCTTTCACGCATGATTAAATAATCTTTACCTTCTACTGAGATTTCAGTACCGGCATACTTTCCGTACAACACAGAATCACCTACTTTAACGGTCATTGGTTCGTCGGTTTTACCAGGTCCTACTGCTACCACAGTTCCTTTTTGAGGTTTTTCTTTTGCTGTGTCTGGGATAATAATACCTGAAGCAGTTTTTTGTTCTGCCTGAGCGGGTTCGATAAGAACGCGATCGGCTAAAGGTTTGATGTTAACTGACATATGAAATGATATTAATTTTGGTTTGTTTGGGTTTATCGAATCCTGTGCCAAGTGATAAAAGTGGCGATTTTTGAGGAGAAAATTGAATTTTTGTCAGATTTTTCAATTTCTTTCTGACAACTTGACAAGTTCAGGTATATGCCATAAGGTATGAAGTTGAACTTGGTTGTTGAGGGCGAAGGAATGGGCGATTTTTCCAAGTTCATCGCGTTGGGTTTGATCTTGTATTAGTTGTGATAGCTTTTGGTTAAAAGCTGTTTGGTTATTGATTTGGAAGGCGAAGCCAGCGTTGATTGCTTGTTGTGCTTCGGGGAATTTTTGGTGTTTGGGGCCGAAGATTATTGGCATTCCAAAAACGGAGGCTTCTGCCATGTTGTGAAGGCCTTTTCCGAATGCACCGCCTATAACGGCTATTTTGCCAAAACTGTAACAGTTTGCTAGCTGACCGATGCTATCAAGTATGAGAATGGTAGGATTCGAAGATGTTAATGGGTTTGAAGAAAGTGATGGGTTAAGGGGTAAAGCAGTTGACAATTGTGGCAGGAAGTGTTGGAATTGGTTTAATATGTTTTGGCAATGTGTTTTTGAAATATCGTGCGGTGCGATGAGGATTTGCCAATTTGGGGGGAGCGGGTGAAGGTTTAAGTAGTTTAGAAGTAGGCGTTCTTCCGCTTCCCAAGAGGATCCGAGAATGAGCGTATTTTTGTTTGTGAGCCAATGGGTTAATGGCTCCGGAAGGTGGGTGTTTGGTGCCGTGTTTGAGTTTGTGGCAGGGCTGTTTTTATCACTGCCATTGGCCTGCACATTGTTCAGTGAAACTGTGTTGAAACGTGCCATCGCTCTGTTGAATTTGGAATCGCCCCAAACAAAAATCCTTTCCTTTGGTATCCCCCAATCGGCGGCGGTAGCTACCATTTTCTGGTTCAAAACACCTATTCCCGCCGCCCCCTTCAACACAGTGCGCCAAGGTTTAGACCAACTTTTGCCCAGGAAATGGTTCCCGTGAATGTTCATCCCCAAAACAGCAAATGGAATTGATTTGCCATTTAAAGCGCGAATGAAATTCAACCACAATTCGTATCGGATAATAAAAACAAATTGCGGATTTATCCAGGCGAGAAATGTATCTAAATCTGATAATTTATCCCAAGGCAAATAGGTTTTAACAACGGGTGTTGATGCTTTAGTGGATGGATCAATTAGAGCCGGTAATGTGGCGTTTTCATAACCTGATGGGGAATAAAAACTCACAACAATTTGATGATTTGGGAACTTGATTTTCAAAAAATCAATCACTGGAATGGCCATTTCGTACTCACCCAATGAAGCGCAATGAATCAGCATCGTTGAACCGTGAACTGGAATGTTATCGCCCAAAAAACTACTTAATTCTTTTCTCCCCTGGAGCATTTTTTTTGCCTTCGAATGCCCTAAAATAGCGGCAATTCTATGAAGGAAAATAAAAAATTGGATGATGATCGTGTAAAAAGCAGACGGAAACTTCATCCTTAGAAATAGTAATCGGTTTTTGCCTTGGTGTTGCTCTTATCCGCGTTGATTGGGATGATGAATCCCATGTTGATTCCAATTGAAAAATCCAACTGGGATTTATCGGGAGCTCTGTCTGTTGCAAAGTCCCACGCTCTTTGTGGATTAGTAACAGATTGTAAGAGATTTACGCCGGCAAAAACGCAAATAGCTTCGTTGTTAATGTATTGATATTTAACGCTTTCTGTAAGTGCAAACCCCCTGCGATAATTGTCGTAACCTTGGTTATAAATACCTTCGATTTGGGGGATTCTTCCTTTGTCGAATTGGAAACGGGTATAATGCTCGTGATAACCTAAGCCAGCAGTGTAAACCAAGGAATGTGTTGCTTCGGAGGTGGTTTTAAATGGCTTTATCAAACCCACAGTAGCGGTTAAATTAAAGCCTCTCAAATAGGTTCTAATTACCGAAGTGTATCCGTATTGATCTAATACATAACCTGTTGGGCCTTGAATTCCGCCGTATAAACTGTCGGGTCTTACGTAGGTTCCGCTGTAGGGCATATAATTGAAGCCTACTGTAATTTTTTCGTTGTGCTGGTATTCGGCACCAAACTGACCGCCAAAAAAATTGGGATATCGGTTATTCCAGCCACCAGCAGTAGAGTTAATTCCTCCTCCAATGTTTAAAATAACCCAATTAGAAACGCTGTGAATTTCTTTTGCGGCCATAGATACTGGTTTGTCATTGCTGCGGGGCTTTGGTTGCGGCACTGGCAAAGGTTCGATTTTTGCAGTGGATATTTTTGTAACGGCAGGAGCCGGACCATTATTACCAGGCGTTGAAGTTGAAGAGCTTGTTGGCGATGGAGCTGAAGCCGCCTTTGGCGTTGTAGTGTCTGTTTGCGCTAAAACAAGCGTAAACAACATATTGCAAAGAATCAAAAGGGCAAACTTGGCTTTCATGATCAGTGAATTACGAAGGTATGGAATCCTTTACAATTTTTTAGTTTTGCAATGCATTTTGCACGGCTTCCAAGAATCCTTGCGGGTTTTCGGCATGCACCCAATGTCCGGCGTTTTCAACTACATAAAATTTTGAATGCGGAAAATGCTGTAAAATGTAGGGTTTGTCTTCCTCTTTGATATATCCACTCTTACTACCAGCGATGAAATAGGTTGGTTTGTTGAAAACGTACATAAAATCTAATCGATCAATGATGGTAGGGTACCAGTGTTCGATAGCCTCCAAGTTGCTTTTTGTTTTGTAACCGCCGTCTGGTTGCGGTTCAATATTCTTCAATAAAAATTGTCGAACCCCCATTTCTGGCGCGTAAGGAGCAAATGCTTCTTCCACTTCACGACGGGAATTCATTTGCGACAAATCCACTTCGCGGAATGCTTTAAAGTAGCTTAAATGCCCAGGAACATATTGTTTCGGGGCAATATCCACTACAATCAGTTTCTCTACCAATTCAGAGTGATGTTCGGCAAAAAACATGGCAGTTTTGCCACCCATGCTATGCCCCATGATGATGGAAGTGTTATTGCCATCGCCCAAATGATGAATGAGATTGTATAAATCCGTTGCCATCGCCCTAAAAGAACTATCAGCATCGTGGAAGCTTTTTCCGTGATTTCTGGCATCGAAAGTTACTACCCGATACTGTGCAGATAATTGTTGCGCTGCCAAATGCCAGTTATCGAGCATACCAAAAATTCCATGTAGTATGTAAATAGTTTTGAGATTGCTTTCGCCATAGATTCGATAATTTACCAGTTGCATAATGAGAAATATTTAGGGCTTCGGGGCGATATTAAAACGAGGAAATAGCTTTTTAAAAAACAAAGCCCCGGGGATTCCGAGGCTTTGTATAAGATTGAATATGAATTAGTTTAAGAATTCTTCAACTGGAGTGTAAGGCAAATTGAATGCTTCAGAAACGCCTTGGTAGCAAACTTTTCCGTTGATTACGTTCAAGCCCAATGTAAGTTCTTTGCTGTCTTTGCAAGCTTGCTTCCAGCCTTTGTTAGCCAACTGCACTGCGAAAGGCAAAGTAGCGTTGGTTAAAGCCAAAGTAGAAGTGTAAGGAACTGCACCAGGCATGTTTGCTACGCAGTAGTGAATTACACCGTCAACTTCATAAACTGGCTCCGCGTGGGTAGTGGGTTTAGAAGTTTCGAAGCAACCACCTTGGTCAATCGCCACATCAACAATTACCGCACCTTTTTTCATGGTTGGCAACATGTCTTTGGTAATTAATTTTGGTGCTTTTGCACCTGGGATCAATACACCACCGATAACCAAATCAGCAGATTTGATCATCTGACGTACGTTGTAGTCGTTAGAAATTAAAGTATCAACGTTAGCAGGCATGATATCATCAAGCTGACGTAATCTTGGCAATGAAATGTCCATGATAGTAACGTGAGCGCCTAAACCAGCAGCCATTTTAGCAGCTTGGGTACCAACGATACCGCCACCCAAAACTACAACTTCGGCTGGTTTAACACCTGGTACGCCACCCAATAGGATACCTCTTCCACCCATTGGCTTTTCAAGATATTTTGCACCTTCTTGGATACTCATTCTACCAGCTACTTCACTCATTGGAACCAACAAAGGCAAGCTTCTATCGGTTTTTTCAACGGTTTCGTAAGCCAAGCAAACTGCACCACTCTTAATCATAGCGTGGGTTAGGGGCTCGTACGAAGCAAAGTGGAAATAGGTGAATAACAATTGGTTTTCACGAATCAAAGCATATTCCTGTTCAATAGGCTCTTTTACTTTGATGATCATTTCCGCAATCTTATACACTTCCTCAATAGTAGGAAGCATTTTAGCTCCAGCAGCTACGTATTCATCATCGCTGAATCCGCTTCCATTACCTGCGGTTTGTTGTACATAAACGGTATGACCGTGTTTCACCAACTCGCTTGCACCTGCAGGGGTTAAAGCAACGCGATTTTCGTTGTTTTTAATTTCTTTTGGAACGCCGATTATCATAATTGAAAAAGTGCCGCAAAGATACAACTTAAAATTTTAATCTATCATTTTTCGCACGGATTTGGAAAGTGCGTCTTTATGAACCATAAAAGAAATGGTTTTATAACGGAAATAAGCCTCACTTACGTAGAATAATCCTTGTAGTGGATTGTTCTCACCCCAGGAATTTTTAACCAAGAAATAGGTATTTCCGTTGGCATCCGTAGAATATCCTACAATGTGCATCCCGTGGTCGTCTGTGGTAGTTTGTTTGTCAAACGCCAACTGCCTTACCTCTGGGGTAATTACTTTCTCTTTTACCGGTTCTGTGAATGCATTTCCTTTCTTTTCTGCTCCTGCATCGTTGAATCCTTGGTTGTCTTTGCCAATTTTTTGAATGGTTGATTCATCCTCAGGAACCAGTGCCAAAGCATCTCTGAATGAGAATCCTTTTTCGCTCACATCCGCAGCCCAAGCGATGGTAAAACCTTTGTCTAAAGCTTCTTTTGCCGTTAACGTAAATTCGTCTAATGGCAGGTTGAAAGCCCTGTCCATCGCCCAGTTGTCAGGAACTTCAATGGCAAATGAAGTATAAGCTGGATGGTGGGTAAAACTGGTTAAAGCAACGTAATCTCCCATGTTTAATCCCAATGATTCTGCAAATGATTTTGGCGTGTAAGATTTTCCTTTGTAAGTGAAATTTTGTGGGATAGGACCCAAATAAGCATCCAAAATCCCTTCTAGTCCCAAGATCCAATTTTCTGAATATGTGCCCATGTCGCGCTTTACCAATGCATCCATGTAGCCTTTCAAAACAGCAATCATTTCACTGTGGTCGTGACGGGTTGCTCCATTTTTCAAACCAGTATAAACCTCTTCCGGTACAATTCCGTATTTGGCAATTGTGGTGGGAATGTCGTGCCCTTCGCCCCCTTGATCAAAATTGTGATGGCCATTCATACGCAAATACGTTTTTGCTTTTTCAACATAAGCGCAACGGGCAACATACATTTGCGATAAGTTGTGTTGGCCTTTGCCCAATCGAATTAGTTCGCTTTCCAACATACTCAAAGTTGAGTAACTCCAGCAAGTAGAGGTTCTGCATTGGTCTTCAACCGGCATGGCTTGTAATTTTACCTTGGGAGAAAATTTATAAGTACTTCCGGGTTTGTTGGTGGTGTAATCGGGTGCTGGTTTTTGAGCTGCTTCAGTTGTTTGAGCCATCGCAGTTGCGCTGATTGCTCCAAAAACGGTGAAAGCCCAAATTTTGAATTCGGGGCGATTTTGAAATCTCATGCTCCGAATTTAGGGAATCGCCCTAAAAACTTCGAATGATTGACAGAAATATGAAGAAAAATCTGCTCAGATTTATTTGAAAGGGCTGCGGATTTGGTAGGGCTTGGTTTTGTGAATATGCTTGGCATAAATACCCAAAAGCCAACGCAAAATTCTGGATTGGGTATAGAATAAGAAGCTGTTTTCTACCGGTGTGGCCCCCAATGTACTTTTAATTTCAGTGGATGTTCTGCCCATGCACAAAAATTCTTTTTTGCCTTCGATGCTCCATCCGATTAAATCAATCATCATTCGTTGATACAGAGAAAAATCTTGCGATTTGCTTTCATTGATTCCCAAATGCATCGCATAAACGCCCTGAGGTGTTTCAATGGCTGTAATAAAACCAATGAGCTCCTTGTTGTGATAGTATCCCCAAGCTTTGAATCGGTCTTTCAAAACGCGTTGGAAGTTGAAAAGCATTTCTGATAAATTGGGGCTAATGGCAAGTGTTTTTTGCTTCAAGGTTTTACCCAATAACTGCGCACAAGCCGGTAGCCATTCAGCGGTGGGAAGATCACTCAAGAATCTGCGTTCTACCGATTCAGAAACGGATAAAACTTTTTTATTTCTAACGCGATATTTTGAGCTCATATCGTTTAGGTAATCCTGGATGGATTCCCAATGTGGCCTAATTTGTAAGTTCATAAAGGGCTCTCCAGGTACCATCACTGCTTGGCGATGGGGTTCGTTACCAAGCGTATTCACGATGAGCAAACCGCAATCAAAGTTCGAAAATTGCTCTATGCCATGTTCGGGATTGATGTAAGGGAAAGAAAGGCCGGGAGTACAGGCATTACCACTGTATCGTACGAATCCAGTAGCGCTCAATCGGCTAATTAACCGCAAAACCCAACGATATACATACTTGCCGGTAGGTTTCGATAATTCCAAATAACTGTAGGGGAACGCGCCATTATCGTGTGATAATTGTCCACCATAGTTTTGCATAGATTGTTGCAGTGGAATATATTGGTCTTGTGGTAGTGGTTTCAAAGGATTGAAAAATGAGGGTTCAAAAATAAACCGCAGAAATGATGATTTGTTTTGTTGGAGTGGCTAATTCCGGAAATAGGGCCGAAAGAGGTGGTTAATCCGACCAAAGGGCTTTGATTGTCGTTGATTTTTTGATTTAGGCAACAACATTGTGCTGAAATATTTTTAGGTTTGTAAATTCTAGGTATGAAAAGTAAAATTGCCATTTTAGGACTCACAACGGGGATGTTGTTATCAGCCAATTCGTTGCAGGCCCAAAAGGCTGCTGCAGGCAAGGCTTCTAGTAAGCCCAAAACCACAACTGCAGTTAGCAATAAACCCGCTGTTGCAACCAAGGCGGCACCAAAGAGTGCATTAACGCCCAAAGCAGACGTAGATATTGCCAAGCGTTTGGCAACGTATGAGCGAGTAAAGCTCACCACGGATACAGCGTTTTTGACGGAAGCAGAAAGGAAATGTATCACCAGTTTGATTGCTGCTGCATCTTATGCGGATCGAATTTTTTGGAGGCAGGTAATTGGTGATAAGGACGAATTTTTGAAATCTATTGCCGATACCAATGCTAGAAAGTTTGCGGCGATCAATTACGGTCCTTGGGATCGTTTGAAAAATGATCAGCCCTTTTTACAAGGCGGAGGAATTGGTGAAAAGCCATTGGGTGTGAATTTATATCCAGCTGGTTTTTCGGTTGGATTATTGGGTGATACGATGATGAGACGTGATGCTTTATCGCCCTACACCATGATTAAGCATTTTGAAGCGCCTAAGCCACCGCCACCACCAGCGGCTCCAGGTGAAGCTCCGATTGATTTGGGGATGATGGAACAACCGGGTATGATGGCAAAAGGTTCTGATGGTGTGGATTATGAGATCAAGAAATACAGCGAATATTATCGCCCGGAAATCATGAAAATGGTGATGCATTTGAATCAAGCGGCACAGGCAATTGAATCGGAAGACAAAGAATTTGCTGAGTACTTGCGGATGAGATGCGGCGCATTGATGTCTGACGATTATATCAACAGCGATATTCAGTGGTTGAATTTGAAATCGCACTTGGATATTGTGATTGGTCCGATTGAGAATTATGAAGATAAATTAACTGGCAGAAAGACTTCTTATGAGTCTTATGTGATGGTTAGGGATATGGAATGGGGCAAGAAGTTGGAGAAGTATATTGGATATTTGCCTGAACTGCAGGCTGGATTACCTGTATCTGCTGAGTACAAGCCTTCTTTGAATGGCAATGCAAGCAGTTCTCACCAAGAGCCTATTCAAAAAGAAGGATTTCCACCTATCATGCCTCCAGACAAGCCATTAAGTTCGTTGGCGGTTTTTGATGTGGTATATTATGGTGGTGATTGTAATGCAGGTAGCAAAACCATTGCGGTGAATTTGCCAAATGACGAAACATTACAAACCTATTTTGGAACACGCAGATCGCAATTGAAAAACACGATGCGTGCGAAATTTGAGAAAATTGTGGTTCCCATTTCAAAGGTGGTTATCGATCCAAGTCAACAGAAAAACATTACGTTTGATGCATTTTTTAATAATGTAATGTTCCATGAAGTAGCACACGGATTGGGTATTAAGGAAGTAGTTGGTAAGCCTGGTACAACGGTGAGAGACGCGTTGGGCACAACCTATTCTGCATTGGAAGAATGCAAGGCTGATGTGTTGGGATTGTACATGGTTACGCAATTGTTTGATAAGAAGGAATTGGGCGGCGTTTTGGATGATTACTATGTAACATTTGTTGCAAGTGTTTTCAGAAGCGTTCGTTTTGGCGCGGCATCGGCGCATGGCAAAGCCAATATGATTACTTTCAATACGTTGGTTGAAAACGGGGCTATCGCAATGAAAACGGATGGAAAAGTGAGTTACTACTTAGTGAATGTAGCGAAAATGCGTTCAGTAATCAGTGCATTAGCAGCAGATTTATTAAAGGTTCAGGGCGATGGTATTTTGGAAAATGCCAAAAAGATGTTGGAAACCAAATCTGTTATTGGTTCAACTTTACAGGCTGATTTAAACAGAATTGATGCGGCAAATATTCCGGTTGATTTGGTTTTTGATCAGGGCATTGAGACTTTGGGATTGAAGAAGTATTTTGAAGATCCTGAGGAGAAGATGAAAGAAAATGCGCGAAAGCGTGCGCAACAAGGCGGTGGAATGCCTGGCGGACCTGGCGGAATGGGAATGCCTGGTGGTCCTGGCGGACAAGGCGGTCCTGGCGGAATGGGTGGACCTGGCGGTCATGGAATGCCCATGCCTCCTCCAGCGGGAAGACCGGGTGGAATGCCTCCTGGCGGTCCTGTGCCTCCAGCACCGAAGAAATAAGTTTGAAAGAGTGATTTTCGTTTTTTAATATATTATACAGTTATTTAATTTTTTGACATGAGACTAACACGTTGGGTTGTATTATCTACCACTTCTTGTATTTTGGCTTTATTTGTTTTCTGCAGCAATAAAAAATCTGGCGAAAGTGATGGCTTCTTGGGGCATTTGACCTCCGTACTAACTTTTGCGCATTATCAACCATTGGAAATCAATGACAGTTTGAGCGTGAAGGTTTATGACAATTTGTTAAATAATTTGGATAGGGATAAGCATTTCTTTACCCAAGAGGATATTAAAAAATTAGAGGCTTACAAGTACAGTATTGATGATCAAATCAAAGCTGGAAGATTTGACTTCTTTGATACTACTTGGACCATTTTAAATAAACGTATGGGCCAATTGCAACCTTTCATTGAAAAGGAATTGGGATCGCCCTACAAATATGATGGGAATGAATCTTATACAGTTACGGAAGATGTAAATACCTATTTTGTCAATACCGCTGCATTGGAAGCGGATTGGAAAAAATGGTTGAAGTTTCAATCTTTGGAGCGTTTTGAAAGGAAATTAGATGCTCAAGCGAAAGCCAAAGACAGTGCGGCCGTTGCTAAGCAAAAGCCTGTAGATACATTGGAATTGGCGGCGAGAAAGGAAACACAAAAGTTTTACACCGATTGGTTCAAGCGATTAAAGAAGATGGATCGCAAGGATCAAATCGCCCTTTACGGAAATGCAATTGCTGAAGTTTACGATCCACATACGGAGTTTTTCCCACCTGAAGATAAAGATAATTTTGATATCGGGATGCGCGGAAAATTAGAAGGAATTGGCGCTACTTTAACGGAGAGAGATGGTTACATTAAAGTTGAACGCATTGTGGTTGGTAGTCCGAGTTATAAGCAAGGCGAATTGAAAGCTGGCGATTTGATTTTGAAGGTGGCTCAAGGTTCAGGTGAAGCGGTTGATGTGGTGGATATGAAATTGGATGATGCCATTCAGTTGATTCGCGGTAAAAAGGGAACGGAAGTTAGGTTAACAGTGAAAAAGCCAGATGGTAAAACGGTGGTGATTCCAATTGTTAGGGATGAAGTTGTGATTGAGGAAAGCTACGCTAGAAGTGGTATTGTGATGTTGAAAGGCGTAAAATATGGATTGATTCAGTTGCCTAGTTTTTATGCGGATTTCGCAGCAAGAGGTAGAGGGCGTCATGCGAGCGAAGATGTGAAAAATGAGATTGAAAAATTGAAGGAAGCTGGGGTTCAAGGTATTGTATTGGACTTAAGAAATAATGGTGGCGGTAGTTTGCAAGATGCCATTGATATGGGCGGTTTGTTTATTCCACAAGGTCCGATTGTTCAAGTAAAAGATGCACGCGGTATTGAGGTTTATTCAGATCAGAACAAAGAGGTGAATTATAGTGGTGCACTAGTTATTTTGGTGAATACTTATAGCGCAAGTGCATCAGAGATTTTGGCTGCGGCGATGCAAGATTATAAGCGTGCAGTAATTATTGGTACCAAGAGTACTTTTGGTAAAGGAACCGTGCAAACGTTTATTCCATTGGAAGGCGGCGCTACGGAGGTTTTTCCGAGGGGTTATGGCCAGCTGAAAATCACCATTCAGAAGTTTTATCGCATTGATGGCGGAACTACGCAGTTGAGAGGCGTAATTCCCGATGTGATTTTACCAGATTTATATGATGGTATCGAGCAGGGTGAAAAGGAAATGGATTACCATTTGGCTTATGATAAGATTCCTGCGGCGATGTATTTGCCTTATAATCCGTATAAATCTGACCGTTTTCATTTATCGATAAAGGAAGCCAATGCGCGTGTTGCAAAATCTGAGTATTATGGATTAATTAAAGACCGTGCAAAGCAGTTGGCGGAGCAGAGAAAAGGCTTTACTTATTCATTGAATTTGGAGCAGTATAAGGCGCAAGAAGAAAAGTTACGCAACTTAGACAAACCTATTAAAGATTATAAATATCGCACCATTTGTGACACCATTATGCCATTGGATATTGATATGGCGGCGGTGCGCGGTGATAAGACCAAAGAAGCCATTAAAACGGATTGGTTGAAGCGATACAAGGAAGATGCTGGTTTGGATCAGGCTGTAAGCATTTTGGAAACTTGGGTAAACCCTGCGGTGGCCGTACCTAGCAAAAAGGGTAAAGCAGCGGGTAAAAAAGCTTCCGAGGATAAGGCTGGTAAAAAGAAATAAGGGCTTAGTCCTTCCAAAGGGATTGGAAAAGCGTTGTTGCCAAAATTAATACCAAGAAATCTAGCGCGCCGATAAGGGCGATATCTTTCCATACATTGCTCACCAATACGGGGTCAAGTGTTTTGTTAGAGGCTTTCATGCCTACAAGTATTAATGGTAGAATCACGGGTAAGCTGAGTACGGGAGCTAAAAATCCGGCTTGGTTGGCTTTGGTAGCGATGGCACCAATGAGGGTAAACACAAAACTGATTCCCGTTACAACAAGAAGCAAGTTTGTTAAGTAGGGCAATCCATGTTGAATGGGGAATCCCATGAAGAAACCGAAAAGAATTAGGTTTGCGGTGGTTAAGAATACCATGGATAATATGCCATAAATAATTTTAGACCATAGAATTACAATGGGTGGCGCCAGTTGGTTGTAATAAATCCAACGTGCACGGTTAATTCCTAAAAAGCTTTTGGAAATCGCTTGCAAAGTGCAGAGAATTAAAATTACCCAAAAAAGTGAATTCCAGATTTTGGGAGTAATTTGAGGTTGAGACAAAAACGCCAATAAAGCCATCGACATTAATTGTAACACAGCGGCAGAAATTACGGCAGGTTTCTTTTTGTCGAGCTGCCATTCCGCCTTGATTAACAACCAAGTGAGTTTGAGGTTGGAAACGGATTGGGCCTGCATGGGAAGCGAATTTTCTCGGGTTTTTTAAAGGATTTCCTCTGAATAAAGGAATCTGTTTGCGAAGGTATGTAATATTTTGTGTGATGGATACGATATTTGCAAGGATTATGTTCAAGAAGATTTTGATTGCCAATCGCGGAGAAATTGCCATCAGGGTAATGAGAACCTGCAGAGAAATGGGTATTAAAACGGTTGCGATTTATAGCGAAGCCGATAAGTATGCATTGCATGTTCGATATGCAGATGAAGCGTATTGTGTAGGGGGTGCTGCGAGTGCTGACAGTTATTTGCGGATGGACAAAATTGTAGACTTGTGTAAGCAAACGGGTGCTGAAGCAGTGCATCCGGGCTATGGGTTTTTGAGTGAAAATGCGCGTTTTGCCAATTTGTTGAAGGAAAATGGCATTGTGTTGATCGGTCCTACGGCTGCGGCGATGGAGGTAATGGGCAGCAAGATTGCTTCCAAGCAAGCGGTGAAGGCTTTTGGCGTTCCGTTGGTGCCTGGTATTGACGAAGCCATTCAAGATGCTAATGCGGCGATGCAGGTAGCGATTGAGGTAGGTTTTCCCGTATTGGTTAAAGCAAGTGCTGGCGGGGGAGGTAAGGGTATGCGTGTGGTAGAAACGGAATCGGAGTTTTTATCATCTTTGCAAGCGGCTCAGAATGAGGCGCGTAGTGCATTTGGTGATGATAGTGTTTTTATTGAGAAATATGTTGGATCCCCCCGCCATATCGAGTTTCAAATTATGGCAGATAGCCACGGCAATGTTTGTCATCTGTTTGAAAGGGAGTGTTCGATTCAACGCCGTCATCAGAAGTTAGTAGAAGAGGCGCCTAGTGCGGTTTTATCGCCAGAAATCCGAAATAAGATGGGCGAAGCTGCTGTGAACGTAGCCAAAGCTTGCAATTATACTGGTGCCGGTACGGTTGAATTTTTATTGGGCGATGCAGGGGCGTTTTATTTCTTGGAAATGAACACCCGTTTGCAGGTTGAACACCCAGTTACAGAGATGATTACAGGAATTGATTTGGTGAAGGAACAAATTCGAGTAGCTTATGGGATGCCTTTGAGTTTCAAACAGGAAGATTTGGAAATGAATGGACATGCTATCGAGTTGCGTATTTGTGCAGAGGATCCCATGAATCAGTTTTTGCCTAACGTAGGAACTGTTGAAACTTATGTTAGACCACAAGGTCCTGGTATTCGTGTAGATGATTGCATGGAAAGTGGGTTGGAAATTCCTATTTATTACGATAATATGTTGGCCAAATTGGTGGTTTGGGGTGAAAATCGTGCAGTTGCTATGGAGCGCATGCGCAGGGCAATTAGCGAGTATCGAATTACGGGCATTGAAACCACTTTGATGTTTGGCGATTTTGTGATGCAACATCCCAAGTTTATAGAAGGTGATTTTGATACCCATTTTATTCAGCAATATTTCACGGGTAAGGAATTGGAATCTAATGAATTAAGTGCTGAAGATGCTGAGATATTGGCTACGGCTGCGGTTGCATTTTTTGAATCCCAAAAAGGAGTTGCACAAACTTCTGGTAGTGTAGGAAATGCCAATAATGGATCTGTTGCTTCCGATGAGTCGCAAAATCCTAGTTTGTGGCATTTACAGCGCAGAACGTTTAGATAATGGTTAAAAAACAGGCAGGAATGAATGAGAGCATTCTGGTAATTGATGATTTTGATCACTGCCTGGTTAGCGGTCTTTTGGAGGCCGGTTATAACGTTTTATATCGCCCGGAAATAAAGGCGAACGAGGTGAAAGATGCTTTGTTGTCTTGCAAGCCAATAGGGTTGTTGGTGCGCAGTAAAATTCAGGTAGATGCTGAGATTTTAGCTGCCAATGCTAGCTGGTTACAATGGATAGGCAGGGGTGGTGCTGGGATGGATAACATTGATGAATCTAAGGCTATTGAACTGGGTATTCATTGTTTTAATGCTGGCGAAGCGAATTCGATTGCCGTTGGCGAACAAACCCTTGGAATGATGCTGGGATTGCTACACCGCGTGGGAAAGGGGAACTTGGAAGTGAGGAAAGGGATTTGGGATAGGGAAGGCAATAGGGGCATAGAATTGGCGTCGTTAACGGTGGGAATTATTGGCTTCGGAAATACGGGTGGCGCAGTGGCTCAGCGATTACTGTCGTTTGGCTGTAAAATATTGGCTTATGATAAATATAAATCGGGATTCGGGAAAACGCTGACGGCGGCAGATTTAAATGGGATTGAGAAAGCTGGAATAACAGTTTCTGGCGATGCTAATCGCTCGTTGGATTCAGGGGTGATTTATGAAACTGGTTTGGATGAAATTTATCGCCAGGCGGATATCATTTCTCTCCATGTTCCGCTCACAGAAGAAACGCATAATTGGTTGGATAATAATCGATTGAGTAAGTTTGTTAAGCCCATTTGGTTGCTGAATTTAAGTAGAGGAAAAGTAGTGAATTTGGATTCGGTTGTAATTGGTTTGGAAAGTGGTAAAATTTTGGGTTTTGGTGCAGACGTTTTGGAAAGGGAACCACCATTTGATTATTTACAATCTTTTGAAATATTGAGAAAAAATGACGCAGTAATTTTTACACCCCATGTAGGCGGTTGGACGGTTGAAAGTTATAAGCGGATTTCAGAAGTTTTGTTGGATAAAATTTTAAAATTGAAAATATAAATAAGTGTTATTCAATGCTTTAATGGCAGGAATGATGGGATTGGATTTTGTGGTTGGAATATGCGATAATCTTTAATTCTTACATGGATTTGGAAGATTCTGAAGTAACCTTTTGAAACTTTTATTGTAATAAGGTGAAATTTCCTCTTTAATTTCTTGTTAAATCCTTGATTTTTGGGTAAAATTGCCAAATTATCGATGTACTATCTATTTGTCATCGACGAAAAATAACTGTAGAACGACTATGTTGAAAAGAATAACTCTTTTAACCACAGTGCTTTTGCTGGGCACCAAGGTATTCTCGCAAACCAACTTTGCGGATTTTCGTGCTAAAGCGGTTTTTGAATCCAAACCGGTAAGTGGGGTGTATGTGCGCATGATTCTTAACGGAATCGAAGTTGCATCTGATACAACCGACTCAGACGGTAGGGTTGGATGGCCGACTTTAAATCCTGGCGATTATATTTTAAAGGCTTCGAAGGAGAGATTTCCTAATGAAATCGTTGATCAGGTAACATTGGTTGCTGGAAACAACGACGAATATGTGATCAACTTTTCCAATGAAGTGGGCAAAATTGATGGCGGTGTAACCATTACGGTTAAAGGTGCCAAAAAGAAGCCTACGGATTTGTTGAACAATAAAGTTTCTTTCAACAACGATGATATTATCAATTCGGCGGGTAGAGGTGTTGGTTTGTTAACGAATACAAACTCTGCAATTTTGTCTACACCTGCTGGTTTGAGTATTCGTGGATCAAGACCAGATGGTAACGGTTATTTCGTAGATGGAATGCGTATCATAGGCGGAGGAAACGTTCCTCCAACATTGGGAACCCAGGAATTGGCAGCAACAGTAAGTGGTATCCCAGCCAACGTAGGTGACTTAACTGGGGGTGCTTTCCAATCAACTACTCGTAGTGCTACCAAGAAAGTTACAACCGCATTGAACTTACAAACATCTCAGTTTTTGGATGCTTTCGGTCAAAGTGCTCTAGAAGGTTTTATTTCTGGTCCAGTTTGGATTAAGAACAAGGGTTCGAAAGATAAGGAATATGTAAAGTTGGGTTATGTTGCCAACGCTCAGGTGTCTTACGCTAAAGATCCAGCTCCAACAAGAACAGGTATATATGTTGTAAAAGAGAGTGTATTGGAACAAATTGAAAATGATCCATTGGTAATGACTCCAAACGGTTTTGTTCATAGAGCTTCTTATCTAACTGAAGCAGACTTTGATCATTTGAAAGCAAGACCCAATTCTGCTCAATATGGAGCAAACATTTGGGGTAAGTTGGAATTTAGACCTACCAAAGACGTTACTGTTACTGCTTACGGTCAGTATGTTTATGGTGGTGGTTTGGCTGTAACCAATTCTATCATGAACTATAAGAATAATGCAAAATCTGATGGTAACACATACCGCGGATATTTGCAGTTTATTCAGAACTTCAAAACAGATAAAAATAGTCCTATTAAAAATGCATTCTACACCATTCGTGCTGAATATCAAAACACATATTCAACAGGTAGAGATGCAAATCATTTGGATAATATTTTTGATTATGGTTATATTGGTAAGTTCACCGCTTACCCAACTCCATTCTTCCAATATTCTAACTATGACCAACAACAGAATCCTAACAAGGCTCCAAAAGTGGTTATGGACCAAAATGGTAACTATGTTCAGTTGAGAAACTATTGGGAGCAAGTGGGATATACAGATACGTTATTGACTTTCCAAAGAAGCAATTTGAATCCAATTCGTGCCAACTACACCCAAAATATTTATGATTATTTTGCTAGCAGAGGTAGTAAAATTCAGAATGCAAACCTTTTGCAACAGTATCAAGGTTTGTTAAATGGTTATAACCCTAACTCAGTTTATTCATTGCATGCAACTCCAGGTGGTATCACCTCTGGTTGGTCTAAGTCTAGCTCTGAGCGTTACAGTGTATTTGCTCAGGGTCAGATGCAGTATAAGCCAAAAACTGTGAATGGTGTTGAAAGAGCACCGCACGACTTACAAGCTGGTTTCTATTACGAACAGCAAATTAGCCGTGGTTATGGTTTGAGTGCAAACAACTTGTGGATTTTGATGAAGCAGTTGATGAACAGTCATATCACTGAATTGGATGTTGCTAATCCTATTTTGAGCTATGATGCAAACGGCGTATTCACAGATACAGTAAGATACAATCGTTTGTTGAACGCAGGTGCACAAACCAATTTCGATAAAGCTTTCAGAGAGAAGTTGATCAGTGAGGGCAGAACAGATGTTTATGGTAACAAGATCAACGAAAGAACATTTGTTGACATTAATTCCTATGCACCTGCTGATTTTGATTTGAAGATGTTTACGGCTAATGAGTTGTTAAACAACGGAAACGCATTGGTAAGTTACTTCGGTTACGATTACTTGGGTAACAAAGTAAAAGGTAAGCCTTCAATCAACGAATTCTTGGATCCTTCTAAGAGAACTATTGGTGCTTTCCAGCCTGTTTATATGGCAGCTTGGGTTCAAGACCAATTCCAGTTTAAAGATTTGATCTTCCGTTTGGGATTGCGTATGGAACGTTACGACGCAAACCAATTGGTGATGGTTGATCCTTACAGTTTGTATCCTATGAAGACAGCTGCAGAGGTTACCTCAATCAATGGTTTGGATGTAACTCACCCTGGCAACATAGGTTCAGATTACAAAGTTTATGTAAATGATCTTACTGCGCCTACCAAAATTGTAGGTTACAGAAATGGCGATAAGTGGTACAATGCTGATGGTAGTGAATTGGCCAACCCTGAGCCTTTGGCGAACGCAACCAGCAATGGTAAAATCGCCCCATATTTAGTAAATCCTAATCAAAAAGATATTGAAGCTTCTTCATTGAGAGACTTTACGCCGGTAATTAACATGTTGCCACGTATTTATTTCTCTTTCCCATTGGTACCAAAGAAGAAAACTTTCTATGTTATTTATGACGTATTGGCTCAGCGTCCAAACAGCGGTGCTTCATTCTTGAGTATCGATGAATTGTACTATTTGAGATTCCGTCAGGGTAATACCATTTCTAATGGTGATTTGAAGCCACGTTTGAAAACCGACTATGAAGTAGGTTACAAGCAGTTGAGTGGTGCAAAAGAAGATAAAGGTTTGGAAATTGCAGCTTTCTATTCTGAAGTAAGAAAAGACTTCGGTTTGTATCAGATTGCACAAGGTTATCCTGTTACCTACACAACTTACCGTAACATCGACTTCTCTACGATCACTGGTTTCCGTGTAGAATACAGAATGTTTGGTTTGGGTGGAAAGAGAAATATCCCAGGTCCATTCAACTTTACTGCCAGTTACATGATGCAGTATGCGGATGGTACAGGTTCAAACATCAACTCTCAGGCTACTTTGATTGCTTCAAACCAGCCTAACTTGAGAAATATCATTCCTTTGGGTGAGTTGGATATCCGTCATAACATTAAATTGATGGCTACCTTCCAGTGGTTTGGTGGAAAAGATCCAAAAACAAAGGCAAACTTGTATATCGGTCCTAAGATTGGTAAAACTGAAATCTTCAAGAATACTAGTATCAGCTTGATTTCTAACTCTTACAGCGGAACTCCTTACACACCAACTACTAAGCCAGTTCAAATTGGTGCGGTGGATCGTGCTCAAATCAAGGGAGTGCCTTATGGTGCTAGATTGCCATGGAGCCAAAGATTTGACTTCCAGGTTCGTAAGTCGTTCCAAATGAATAGAGATAGCAAACAACCATTGAGAATGGCAGCATTTATTTTAGTGTCGAACATTTTCAATACCATGAACGTTGCGGGTGTATTCCCTTACACTGGTCAGCCACTGGATGATGGATTCTTGAATTCTCCTCAAGGTAAATTGTTAGCTAATAACCAAATCAATGCGCAAAGCTATGTTGATTTGTATCGTGTAATGTTGAATTCACAAACTGGCAACTTGGGTGCACCAAGAACTGCAAGTTTTGGTATTCAGGTGTTCTTTAATTAATTTAAATTAGAAAAGTAATCAGTATGAAAAAAATAGGCATTTTCGCTCTGTCTGTGATTCTTTTGGGATCTGCATTTGCAAGACCCATTGTGAATCTTGATGGAAGAGCCAAGACTGTACGTAGAGGTGGGATGGCTAACACTTGTGAACCTTCTTCACAAAGTGTGGATCTTGACATCAACAACGTTAGAACTAAGTTGTTGAATGGTGGCGATATGTGGTGGGATTTGAATAACCCTAAGTACGAAGTACCTAAGGTAAACGATCCTAATGCAGTGCGCAAACACTCCTTGTTTTCTGGTGCAATCTGGATTGGCGGAAAAGATAATGGTGGTAGCTTAAAGTTGGCCGCTATGACATACCGTCAGCGTGGTAGTGACTTCTACCCAGGTCCATTGGATACTTCAACTGCGGCAACTGATCCTGTTCGTTGTAAGAACTACGATAAGATGTGGAAAGTAACTCGAGACGAGTTGGAAGAATTTGAAACAAGTAAATATATTACCCAAAGTAATGGTATTCGCGATTGGCCAGCAGGTATTAACCGTGCCCAAAAATCTGGAGATGAAGCTGTTTCTATGGCTCCATATAAAGAGGTAGTTCCCGACTTTATTTATAACCCATTGGATGGTGAGCACCCAGTATTGGATGATCGCAGACCCGTTAGTGAGAATGGAGTTGATAGACAGCCAGATATGTTTATTTGGTGGGTTTACAACGACAGAGGTAACGTACACTCTGAAACTCAAGGTCAGCCAATTGGTGTTGAATGTCAAACTTCAGCATTTGCATTCGCAACCAATGATGAGGTAAATAACATGACTTTCTACACAACCAAAATTATTAACCGTGGTTTCACAACCATTAAAGATTGTTACATGGGTCAATGGGTAGATGCCGATTTGGGTAACTATGCCGATGATTATGTTGGTTGCGACGTAGGAAGAAGTTTGGGTTATGCTTATAACGGTGACGACGATGATGAAGGAGTATTGGGCTACGGGTTGAATCCACCTTCAATTGGTGTTGACTACTTTGAAGGTCCTACGGATTCTTCAGGGAATCAAATGGGATTGAGTCACTTTATGTATTACAATAACGACCAAGACGCAGTTCGTGGTAACCCTTTTGAAGCAATTGAGTTCTATAACTTGTTGCAAGGTAAATGGTTGGGTGGCCAGAATGTAACTTGGGGTGGTATTGGTTTCGGTGGTAGCAGAGCTTGTAATTACATGTTCCCTGCGAATACTGATCCTTCTTTCCCTGGTGAATGTTGGGATGAAAAGTCTGCAGGAAACAAGCCTGGCGACCGTCGTTTCATACAATCTACTGGTCCTTTCACATTGTTGCCTGGTCAAGTTCAACGTATTACTGTAGGTGTAGTATGGGCAAGAACAACCAGTGGTGGTGCAGGTGCTCCATGTTTGGGAACTGGTTCATTGCGTTTATTGCAATTAGCGAGCGATAAGGCTCAGACTTTGTTTAACAACAACTTTAAAATTCTTGACGGTCCTGATGCTCCAGATGTTGAAATTCAGGAGTTGGAAAATCAAGTGGTGATGAAGTTCTTGGATGTAAATTCTAGAAAAGTTGAGAATTATTCTGAGAAATATAAAGATGCGAACAATGTAGAGCGTACTTACAAGTTTGAAGGTTATTTGATTTACCAGTTGAAAGATGCAACGGTAAATACAGGTGATTTGGAAAACGTTGATAAGGCAAGATTGTTGTTCCAGTGCGATATCAAGAACAACAGAGGTCAGATCATTAACAAAGTATATGATCCTAAATTGTCTGCATTGATTCCAGTTGAAAAAGTGGATGGTGCTGATAAAGGTGTTCAACACACATATAGCATTAAGAATGATTTGTTTGCAACAACTGCAAATACTAGTTTGGTAGATTTCAAGCCAGTTTATTACATGGTGATGAGTTACGCAATCTTGTCAGATGATAGTTTGCAAGTAGATCCTAACCAGTTCTTGGCAGGTAGAAGAAATATCAAAGTTTATAAGGCTATTCCTCACAAAACTGAGCCTGAGCAATTTGGTACAGAAGTGCAATCTGTTTATGGTGGTGGTCCATCATTAACACGTTTGGCTGGTAGAGGTAACGGCGGTAATGTGTTGGAATTCAGCAAAGAGACAATCGATGAAATCATGAAGAACAACTATGCACAAAAGCCTACTTACGTGGGTGGTGCTGGTCCAGTAAACATCAAAGTGGTTGATCCTTTGAAAGTTCCTAACGCAAAATTTGAATTTGTATTCAAAGAAGTTAAGGCTTCATTGAATTCTGGATTGAAAGATTCTATGACTAAGAACACTCGTTGGTTCTTGGTAAATACAACTTCTGGCGATACAATTTTCTCAGATACAACTATCGGAGTGAAGTTTGAATCTGTTCAAGGTAGAAGATCTTTGGCAAATACGACTAACCAAACTTTGGCAGATTGGGGCTTGAGTGTTGAAATTGAGCAAGTGAAAAATCCAGGTGAATTTGCTTTGGGCGATCCTAGTAACGGTTTGGTTAGCTGGAATGTTGAATGGGAAAATAACGGTAAGCAGTGGTTAACTGCTGTGCCTGATAATGATGGTGCTGCTACACCTAATAATATGTCTCCTTGGCAGAACTGGATTCGTTCAGGTCAGTTTGGTAAAGGTGTTGGTTCTGCAGGTTATGATCCTGTGATCCACGACTTCTTTGGTGCTACCAACGAAAGTTTGGATCCTAACCAAGCATTTGAAAAGATATGGAATGGTAGAATTGCTCCTTATGGCTTGGTAGGTAGAGAAAAGCAAACTGCCGCTGGTAAGAATACATTTGGTTTTGCATGGGCTGGAAACTCAGCTCCAACACAGAACCCACTTTCTGAATTGGCGAGCATTGAGTTTGTAATTACTCCTGATAAGTCAAAGTGGACTCGTGCTGCGGTATTGGAAATGGGCGATGATGTAGTTTCAAACGCTACAGAAGGTCAAATGAAAGAGTTTAACTTACGTTGGGCTCAATCTAAAGATATCGACGGTAAGGATGAAGCAAGTATGGGCTTAAGTTGGTTCCCTGGTTATGCCATTAACATGGAAACTGGCGAGCGTTTGGCAATTGCCTTCGGTGAAGATAGTTATTTGCCTGGTGAGAACGGCAAAGACATGTTATGGAATCCTACGGATGTAGTTTATAACGATAATGGTAATTACCCAGCTATCGGCGGTAAACACTTTATTTATATCTTCGGTACTGGTTTGAGTGGTATCAGCAGAAACATTCAAGGTGTTAGATACCAAGGTAGTGATGATGCTGCTATGGCTCGTTTTGTAACTGCTTTGAAAGCCAAGGGTATCGCCCAAGACGTAAACTCAGCAACTGAAAAGGCTAGATTGTTGTCTCAAATCATGTATGTGATCCCTACCTACATGGCTAGTGGTTATAGCATGAAAGATGGCATTCCTCCTACATGGGTGAAATTCAAAATCAATATTAAGAAGGCATACACAACTTACGATGGCGGGAATGGTGTAAACAACAATCGCCCGATGTACGAATTCGATGCTTCTGATATTGCACCTAAGGTGTCTAATGAAATCGGTAAGAAGAATTTGAACTTGGTGAATGTTGTTCCTAACCCATACAGAGGTTATAGCCAATATGAGAATTCACCAGTAGATTCAAGGGTGAAGATCACCAACTTGCCTCCAAAGTGTACCATTACCATCTTTGATATGGCAGGTAACTTGATTAGAAAAATCAACAAGGCGGATGAGAATACTTTCGTAGAATGGAACTTGAAGAACAGCTTCAACGTGCCTATTGCGAGTGGTTTGTATTTGATTCACGTGAAGGCAGATGGTTTGGGTGAAAAGGTTGTTAAATTCTATGGTATCATGCATGCCATCGATTTGGATTCATATTAATAAAAGTTGACACAAAATGATTTTAAATAGAAAAAATATCATTGGCTTGGGCATGTTGGTAGCTGCTATGTCTACAAACATAGTTAAGGCTGGTAACCCCGAAAGACAAGGTCAGGCGGGTGCTGCTCAGTTAACCATCAACAGCTGGGGTAGAAGTAGTGGCTTGGGTTATGCTTATGGTGGCATGACAAAAGGTGCTGAAGCTATGTATTTGAACGTTGCGGGTATGTCTCGTGGTGTGAATACTACCGAGTTGAGTTTTTACCGTTCTGAATGGTTAAGAGGCTCAGGTATCGGTGTGAATACTGTAGGCTTTGCTCAAAAGATCAACGGTGGTGAAGGTGGAACATTTGGTATCTCTGTTATGCAGTTTGGTATCAAACCCATTGAAATTACAACTGAACAGAATCCTTACGGTGGAATAGGTACTTACCGTGTAAATATGACCAACATTGGTTTGGCGTATAGCAAAACTTTTTCGAATGCTATTTCTGCTGGTGTAGTTGTTAGAGGCGTTTCTGAAGGTATTCCTGATGCGCAGGCTTCAGGTATTACTTTGGACGCGGGTGTTCAATACATCACTACGTTGAAACCAGGTAACAATGCCAAAAAGAAAGATGATTTCAAATTTGGTATCTCTATTAAGAACATCGGCCCTGGTATGAAGCACCAAGGAGAAGGTTTGAGTTATAAGGCGATTTTGGACAATGGTACCTTTACTAAAACTGTTCAAGTTAAAGCTGAGAGTATCAAAATGCCATCTTTCTTAAACATTGCTGCTGCTTATGATATGAAGTTGGATTCTGATCCAAATCAGTATGATAACAAGTTAACAGCTGCCTTCTCGTTCACAAACTTCGCATTCAGCGCTAACCAAGCTACTTTTGGTTTGGAGTATTCTTACAAGGAAATTTTTAGCGTTAGAGCAGGTTTCGCCTACCAAGAAGGTATTTTCAATGTGGATACCAGAACTTCTGCTTTCACTGGTTTGCAAGGTGGCGTAAGCTACAACTTCAACGCAGGTGATGATTCAGAGTTTAGCGTTGACTATAGTTACCGTGCAACCAATCCTTTTAGCGGTGTGCATACCTTTGGCGTACGTTTAGGTTTAGGTAAATAATTAATTTTATATATTTGTAGATATGCATCAGTCTCGGCTGATGCATATCTTTTTTAATTCAATAAGCAATAGAGTTATGAGTGAAATTCAGTATTTAAGTAAAGAGGGATTTGATCAATTAAAGCAGGAATTGCATTTTTTGAAGACGGAAGAACGTCAAAGAATCACCAATGCAATTGCGGAAGCAAGAGATAAGGGCGATTTAAGTGAAAACGCCGAATACGATGCTGCAAAAGAAGCGCAAGGCCACTTAGAAGCCAAAATTAGCCAGTTAGAAAACTTGGTTGCCAATTCACGTGTATTAGATAATTCCATGATCGATACCAGCAAGGTAAGCATCATGTGCAAAGTGAAGGTGAAGAACCACAATGTTGGCAAAGAAGCAGAATATCGCTTGGTTTCTGAAAGAGAGGCAAACTTAAAAGAGAACAAAATTTCAGTTAAGAGTGCCATTGCTCAAGGTTTGATGGGGAAAACTGTTGGCGATGTGGTTGAAATCCAAGTGCCAGCGGGTATTGTGAAGTTGGAAGTATTAGATATTACTATCTAAAAACCCGCGCTATGGCTAGTATTTTCTCGCGTATCGTGGCTGGTGAAATTCCCTGCCATAAAATCCTAGAAGATGAGCATCATTTGGCGTTTCTAGACGTTATGCCGTTGGTGCATGGCCATGTGTTGGTGATTCCCAAAAAGGAAGTCGATTATATTTTTGATTTGCCCGCAGATGAATTAGCGGCTCTTTGGCAATTTGCGCAAAAGGTATCGCCAGCTATTCGCAGTGCTATTCCTTGCAAACGCATAGGTGTTGCTGTGATTGGTCTTGAAGTTCCCCATGCCCATATCCATTTGGTACCTCTTCAACATGTAGGTGATATTAACTTTGAAAAAGCCAAATTGAAACCTACACAAGAAGAACTGCAAGCGGTTGCCGACAAAATCAGAAAAGAGTTGTAAGCCCTTCGGGAATTCTATGCAATTTGCGGTAACTTGCCTCAAATAACATTTCATTTTTTATCATGAAACCAGAATTGTTGCACTTTGGATCCTACACCGTTTATGGTTATGGATTTGCTATATTTTTGGGCGTTTTATTCGCCTATTTGCATTTTTGGTGGAATAGAAAAAGCATTGGTATCAGTGATGATCAAATCTCAACCCTGATTTTACTTTGCGGTCTAAGTGTTTTTATAGGCGGAAAATTATTTTTCTACCTAGAAAATCCGGCGATGTATCTGAAAAATCCAGCAAAAATGTTGGATAATATCGGTGATGGCTTCGTTTTCTATGGTTCATTCCTGCTTACCATTCTTGTACTTTACTTTTGGTTTAAATACCAAAAACTCTCGTTTTGGAGCATGATGGATGAAGTAGGAATCGCAGGTGCTTTTGTGCATGCATTTGGTAAAATTGGTTGTTACTTGGCAGGATGTTGCTATGGCTTGGTTTGTAACAAAAATATTGGAATTGTTTTTACTTATCCCAATTGCAGAGCCCGGCCGCTTAATATGCCACTTTATCCCGTACAATTGTGGGATGCAGCTATCGTGTTTACAGCAATCGCCCTGATGTATTGGAAAAGGAAAAACAAGGATTTCGGCGGACAGTTATTCTTCATTTACGCCATTTTTTATGGCATCGGCAGGGTAGTTACAGAGGAGTTTCGGGGCGATGTATCCCGCGGCTTTCTGTTCAATGGTAGCCTGTCTCATAGTCAATTCATTGGAATTCTGGTTATCCTGTCGTCTTTGCTGGGATATTACTGGTTAGGTGCTAAGAAATCAAAATCAACAGCAGAAGTTAACTAAAACATGCAATTCTCTTCCGTAGTTGGTCAGGAAATCGTTAAACGAAGGCTGGTAGATGGCTTTCATCGGGGGCGAATTCCCCATGCCCAGCTGTTTGTAGGAGGAGAGGGTACTGGTGCTTTGCCGTTGGCTTTGGCGTATGCCCAGTTTATGCTGTGTGAGAACCCCAGCGAAAATGATAGTTGCGGAGTTTGTGGCAATTGCAAGAAAACCACTTCTTTTACCCATCCTGATGTGCATTTTACCTTTCCTTTTTTGAAAAAGAAGGGGGAATCGGATGTGTGTTCGGATGTTTACTCTGAGTGGCGGGCAGCATTGGCAGTATCGCCCTATATGACCTATGAAACCTGGATGAAGCACCTAAAGGCAGAGAATAAGCAGGGGAATATTCCGGTAGATGAGTGTAGAGCGATCATCCGCAATTTGAGTTTGAAGGCGTTTGGAGGCGGGTATAAAATTTTGGTGATGTGGTTGCCCGAATTTTTGGGTCAGCAAGGCAATATTTTGTTGAAACTGATTGAAGAGCCACCGCAAAATACTTTGTTTTTATTGGTGGCGGAAGATGCAGACAATGTGTTAAATACGATTGTTTCCAGAACACAGATGGTGCGCATTCCACCGGTATCAGACGAAGCGATGATGCAAGCATTGATTGATAGAGAAGGGCTGGCAGAAAAAGATGCGCGTAAGTTGGCCATGGTGGCAGCAGGGAATTATGCTACGGCATTGGAACTCTTACATGAATCCAACAACCCATTTTTGGAGCCTTGGATGCAGTGGTTGGGCATTTCCTTCAATATGCATATGGGGAAAGCGGCAACTTGGAGTGATGAGATGAGCGGTTTGGGTAGGGAAGGATTGAAATCCTTCCTGTTATATGGTTTACAATTGCTGCGCGCAGCAGCAGTATCGCCCTATGCGATGAATAGCGGAGTTTGGGATGAGAAGGAAGCGGATTTGGTGAATCGATTGGTGAAATTAAACCTAGGTGCTGATCGGATTGAATTGATGGTGAAGCTGTTGGAAAACAGCATGTATGAAATTGAGCGGAACGGCAATGTGAAAATGATTTTGTTGGATGCGAGTTTCAAACTATCACACCTGATTCGCAAAACAGCCTAAGGGCAAAATATCTTGAAATTATTGGGCATTTGAGACAACCGATTTAGCGGGAATTTCTTCTTTGCGTATATTGCGCAGGAATCAATGGCCAATTCCACCGAAGAGAACGATTACGATTTGCTGAGAAGGAGTCTGCAGGGCGATGTTGCCTCGCAGCGGCGGTTTTATGAGCGTTTTTCACGGGTTGTATATTCTATTTGCATGCGATACATGACCAATGCCGACGATGCGCAAGACATGCTACAAGATTGTATGATTAAGGTGTTTCAAAGGGGTAAGGAGTTTCGGTTTGAGGGGTCGTTGGAAGGTTGGATCAGGCGTGTTTCGGTGAATACGTGTTTGGATGCGTTGAAGAAGCGCAAACTGCAGTTCACGGATGATTTGGAAACCGCAAAGTACACACCCAGCAGTTTGCAAGTGGGTGATTCTATGGAAATGAAAGATTTGATGAAGTTGTTAATGCAACTCCCAGTGGGATATAGAACAGTGTTTAACTTGTTTGCCATTGAGGGATTCTCTCATGCGGAGATTGCCGATCTGTTGCAGATCTCAGAAAATACTAGTAAGTCGCAATTGTTCAAGGCCCGACAGTGGCTAAAATCCCGATTGGAGGAAAATGATTAAAAATTTTTTAAACCTGAAACAACCTTTGGCTATAAAAATTCTTCTTTATGCCGAAGAGTTTCACAAAGAACCCAAAAAGTGAAGATAAATCCAGAAAATATCGACCAATTGTTTCAGCAGGCAGCCCAGCAAAATCAGGTGGAGCCGCCAGCGGAAATGATGCAGCGTGTGCTGGATCAATGGCAGCAAATGGGCGCGGGTTCTGCTTCAGAGGTAAGCCAACACGGAAAGGATGTTCAAGCAACTGCGCATGAAATCGGTTCCAAGGTTTCAGGATTGGCCAAGGGTAAGTTGGTTGGTGGATTAAGTTTGGGCAAAGCCATCGTTGCGGCGGTGGTGATTGCGGGTGTTTCTGCTGCGGTTTGGGTGGGAGTGAAATCAGATAATGTTGTTACGCCCTTTAGGCAGAATGGGGTTGATGCTACAGCGCAGCCTAACGCAGCGAATGCATCGCCAGAAAAAAATGAAAAAATTAATGGTGGCGAGATGGAAGTTGGTTCGAATGCAGAATCAATGAACGCAACGGCATCGAAGGAGAGAAATAATTTGCAAGGCGATCCATTGATGGCCAATGTTGCAAGCCATGGGAAATTGAACGAAAAATTGGATTTTCCTGTTAGTGGCAGTGGCAAAAATGCTGTGGAAGCAAAAGGCGTGGAAACTGCAGAGGACAAAGTTGCGGCAGTGGATGCCGTACAAAAGGTTGCCAATAAAACAACTTCGGTTTCGCCCAAATTGGTGGTAGTAAGCAAGCCGTTGGAAGTTGAAATTTCGGTATCGGATAAGGCCTATGTTGTTCGTGTGGAAAAACGCTGGGAAGATAGTGGGGAAGTTCGGATAGACTGGGGCTTAGGACAAGGATTTACGGTTCAAAGGAGCAAGGAGATTTTTGTGCAACGCACTGTGAAATTGAAAGTGCTGGTTCAGGTTGTAAGGATCGGTAAAGTGGTGAAATCGGGAGAAGAAATGTTGGTAGTTGAACCTCATGGGGATGCTGCAGAAATTCTGGTACCAGAAATCATTACAAGAAATGGCGATGGTTTAAACGACGATTTTTATGTGAGTATGCCTCAACCTGAATATTTTGAGATAATGATCATGGACAAGAGCAATCGGGTAGTGTATAGAAGCAATGATTGGGATGCGAAATGGAACGGATTAAAATCAGGGATAAAGGTAGAATCGGGCGAGTATGCAGTGATGTTGGCTTACAGATATTCTAACCAGAAAAAATTGAATTATGTGCGACAGATCTTAATTATTCAGGATTGATAAATGGAGATAGTTGGCGCAAAATGTTGAAATAAAGTAAGTTTTAGTAAAAAACAAGGAGAAACAGAGAATGAAAATGGGTAATATTTTGGATAAAACGGTGAAATCGTATAAATTTGACCGATTACAGATTCGAACACAACCGATGAAAACGCGTATAAATTTATTTGTGAAGAGAATTGCCATTGCATTGATTGCAATTTTTGGCATTTCTAACCAGGTAGAAGCGCAGTGCGTTATCAACTATGATGGAACACCTTGTGTAGGAACACCTATACGTTTTACAGGTTCTGCCATAGGAACTACTCACGACTGGGATTTCAATGGAGAAAACAGTCAGAGTGGTTTGAAAAGCGTGAGCTATGCTTTCAAAACTGCAGGTAACAAGAAGATTACCTACGTAACAACCATTAACGGATCAAAGTGTACAGCCACTTTGAATTTGGTGGTTTTTGAAAGTCCTACCATCAAATTGAAGTTGCAAAACTTGTACGAACAGTGTTTTGAGAAAAACCTTTTCTGTTTTACAGACAGTTCGTTTAACAAGAATGGCAAGAAATTAACCAAGATTAAATACTTGGTGAGTGATGGTCAGTACTTTGAATACCCCAACCCAAGTATGCCGCAAACCTTCTGTTTTTCAATTAAAGATCAACGTGGCGGAAGCTTCGATTTGTTCGTTGAATTGGAAGATGAAAATGGTTGTACAGTTTCTGATACTTTGGCGTCAGTTGTGAAAGTGCGCGAAAAAATTGGCGCTCGTTTTACTTCAAACAAACTAACAGGTTGTGATAGCGTTCAGGTTACCATTAACAACATTTCTCTTATTAGCAAGAGCCAAGTTAAATGTATGACTTGGAAATGGGGCGATGGTGTAGTGCAGAAATCTTGCCCTCCATCAACTGCAGATTGGGGACCAACCATTAAGCGTTGGTTTAAAGGTCAGGGTGTTTACAACTCTACCTTGTACATCGAAACTGCCGATGGTTGTATCGACTCATTTACTGTAACGGCTACTGCTACTGTTGTTAAAACTAAAGCCAATATTATCGCTAGCAAAGACAGTACTTGTATGTCTGATCCTAAGATCGACTTTACAGTAGACCAAATTCCTGTTGGTGCTACCGGTTTGTTGTGGACATTTGGTGACCCTAACTCAGGGCCACAGAATACCAACAACAAGAGCTGGAGTGTAACTCACAACTTCACTGGCCTTGGCCCATTCCAGATTTCATTGAACTATGGTCACCCCATTTGCGGTGTTCAAACAGTGTATGATACAATTCTTATCATCGGTCCATCATCTGTTATTGAAGTAGCCAACCAACGTATTGCAGAATATGAAGTTTTCCAGTGTCCTAAAGACATAATGGATACAGTTCACTTCAACAAGAACTTCTCTACGTTCTACCACAACGATAGAAATTACACCGATGATGATAGTACTTTCTATAAGTGGAATGGAACTTTGGGTCACGTATTCACCAAGAGTAATTTAACTTGGGTAAAGGTGAAGAAAGACAAAACAAATCCTCCATTTAAAGGCGGTGTTCACGGCGATCCGTTGGTAAGACAGCGTGTTTGTGCAGTGAGAATCTGGGATTTCGGAGATCAGTATGCTCCTAAGTGTACTACCGATATCACCCGAAATAAAAACGTAAACGTAAACTGTCAATATTCGAATGATACGTTGCCAGTCCATTATTATAAGTCATGGGATTTGATTATGCTGAGCGATTTCAAAAATCAGCCTATGGAAGATGCCTTGTTCTTTGATAGTATTGGTGTATGTAAGAAAATTGAGATTTATCCTTCAGATTCTTTCGCGATTATCCAAGATTCAATTTTGTTTATTCCAAGAGATCAGGCGGATTCTACTACGGCAAATAATCCTAAGTATAAAAATGCGATTAAGAAATACCAAGCTTATAAGTGGTTGAAAGGCCCGGGTGAGCGATTGGTTGAAGATTCGGTTTATATTTATTTGGGTGCCAACGATACTTGTTATGTTAACAAAACCATGTATGTGGGTAGTAAGAAAGTATTGTTGAAGAAAAAGGATATTTTGAAAATTAAGAGTAAAACGGATAGTGTAATCTACGAGTTTACTACTTACACAAGCCGGGATACTTTGCCTTTGCCTTTGTTGAGAATTCGTTTGAAGAAGGGCGAAAATCCAAAAATCATCAAGATTTATAAAGATCCTACCATTGGTGGTAGAGTTACAGGTAAGAAACCTGGTTATGATTACTTGATTAACTATAAGCGTTTCAGAGAATTGTATTATGCGAAGATTCCACAGTGTAATAACGTGAAATTGAAGCATGTTGATACCTGTCACGTGTTGAAGTGTGAAAGTGAAGACATTAAGCAAATCGCCATGTTGCATGCGAATGCTGGTGGTGTTGGATCTGGTTTGTTGAAGGAATCAATTGAGTGTTTGGGTGCGAAAAACCCACAATATGGTATCACTTTCGTGTTGAGCGATTTGAAACCTGGTTGTACGTTCTCTCAAGTAGAAATCAACTTCGACTCTGCTTGTAACCCTAACGGATTTGTTCCATTGAGCGGTTTGTCTCCTGGAAACAGACCTCCACGTCCTATTCCTTATTTGGGTTATGGTTTGGAAGGTAACCCTCCAAGCAAATATTCTAAGCAGTACTCTGCTGCTGAGGTTTGCGATCCTAGCGGATGTATTACTGTAGGTATTATCGTTGGTAACGGTGTAAGAAAGCCAGGTACTTTCTCTCCTCCAACCAAGGATCGCCCTATCTGTTCTGATACACAATGGTATAGAAAGTTCGCTTGCTTCCCATTGATTGACCCTGCATTTGAAATTGTTACACCTCAGTTGAAGCCACCAATTCGTAAGATTTGTAAAGGTGATGATGTGATTGTAAGAATTTTGGAATCAAACAAAACGCGCACTTCCGATTTGAAATCTTTGCGTTGGACGTTTGAAACTGGTAATGCGGGTCCTGACTACTCTAAACAGTGGAGAAGATTCATTCAAGAAGATTACTTCAGGTACCAAGCTTTGCCTCCAAACTCTAAGTTTGGTAAAGCCCCAGTAACTTACAACAAGCCTGTAGTTGGTAAGGACACTCTTTATAACTATATCGTTCAAAACCGCGGTGGCGACGATCCATATCAAATTGCTTGTACCAATAACTGGAATGATGGTATTCCTAAGATCTTCAAAGGTCCGGATACTTTAATCACAGCTAAAATTTGGGGATGGCAAGTAGCTGCAGACGTTTCTGCTGCTTGGGATCAGATCAAAGAGCGTTTGGATGCTGCTGGTTTCGATCCATTCTCATTAACTCCAGTACAGTTGGCGAAGATGATTTGGAACAGAGTAGGTACTAGAAACATTCCGTCTACAGGTTCTTACGGTTGTATCGATACAGTGGGTTTTGGTAAGTTGATTAAGTACTACTATGTACCTGATACCACCAAAATGAAGATTGTTCACCCACGTGATACCAACATCAATCCAATGGATATGAACATAGTAAAAGGATTTAATGGTGATAAGCCTTTCCAATCCTATAAGTTCAATCCAATTTGGGATGGTTATCATATCATGAGTTTGGCAATGACTTCTGCTAACGGTAAGTGTGATGATATCGCTGCATTCCCAATTATTGTAGGTTTTGCAATGGAATTGGAATTAACAGATTCAATTGTTTGTCAAGACGAAGCCAATACCTTAAGTGTGTTGCCTAAGTATAAGATGTTCCACCCAGATCCAATCAACTTCGGTACATGGGATTTCACTGACTACTGGAGAGATCCAACTAGACAATCGCAAATCAACGACCCAGCTTACAAAGGCCGTCGTGAGCCTTATACTAAGTGGGACTGGAGCAAAAAGGATGATAACACTGCAGATCCAAAAACTATCTTCGGTGGTTCTCCTTACGGTGGAACAGGTGTTGGTACAGCAATCAATCCATACATCCAATTGGGTGGTGGTGGCCCAAGCGCACTATACTATAAAAACGACTCTGGTGTTTACACATTCCGTAACATCGCAGGTGATAGTACTGGTTGCGTAGATACCATCGAAAGAAAATTATTCATTACCCGTTTGGATGTGAAGTTCGATTTGAACATCAGCACTCCTTCTTGTAACTCAATCATTGAATTCTTCGATTCAACCAAATTGCATGATCCATGTCGTTGGGCTATGAAGAATTGTAATGGTCCAGCACCAATGCAGTGTGACTTCGTAAAAGAATGGTACATTGATTGGGGCGATGGTAGAACCAACTTGTTCAGACGTTCAAAAGCAACTGAAACCGGTTTGCCTGATCGTTTGGCGCACAAGTACACCCGTAACGGCTGGTTCTTGGTACAATATGTAGTGAAAACCGATCAAGGTTGCGGTGATACATTCAAACGTTGGGTGAAGATCCCTGGTCCTCGTCCTAAGTTTGAGTTCACAACTATCTTCGGCGATTCAGCTACCATTTGCGAAGGCGATAGCATCCAATACAGTAACTTAACTGATAGTGCTACTGGCTCTGCAGACTGGATTTGGTACTATGGCGATGGCGCAATCGATAACCGTCCTAATCCTAAGTTGTGGCACCAATACAAAACTCCTGGTTTGTACTACGTGTTCTTGGAACAGTATGATAGTTTGATCGTGCCTCCTAGCATTCGTAAGTTCTGTAATGCAGTATTCCCCGATACTCCAACTCAAGGTGCATTCCGTGTAAGGGTATTGAAACGAGATACAGTAAGAGGAACTATACTCAAACCTGCCATTTGTATCAACGATAGTAACGTATTCATTGATGCCTCTGATACCGCATTGAAAACCTATTCTTGGAGATTCTTTAATATGTCTACTGGTAAATTAGATACTGTAGTAACTGCCAATAAGCGTCTTGCTTGGAAGTTTACCACTCCTGGTACCTACCGAGTAACACATAGTGGTTATCATGATCCAAACAGACCGCGACCATGGTGTCCTACTGTAATGCCGGATCTGTTCTTCTTGGTAGATTCAATTAAGTCTGATTTCACCATAGACTCCTCGAATACGCCAGACTTTAAGTACACAAGAACTGATGTGAACGGTGTAACATTCCGTTGGGGTTACTACCACCAAGACAACATCAAGTTATCTGGTGCTCCTTTGGATGTGAGCTTCGATAAGAACGACAAAGTTGTAAGCGTTAGCTACACAGGTACTGATACTTTCTGGATCTGTTTGGAAGCTACCAACGCTACAGGATGTAAAGACACTATTTGTAAGTCTGTAACTGTTAACCAGTTCATCGCTCTTGCAAACGTGTTCACTCCAGGATCCGATGGTAAGAACGACGTGTTCCGCGTGCCAGTTGCAGGTTACGATGTGTTTGAATTGCGTATCTTCAACCGTTTCGGTGAGCGCGTATTCATCACTGAAGATCCTAAGAAGTTCTGGAATGGTAAAGTGAACAACGACGGTCCAGAAGTTCCATCCGGTACTTACTTCTACCAATTGACTTATCGCTTCAAGGGTAAGACGAAGGTTGAGAAGATTGACGGTACGGTGAACGTAATTAGACCCAAATAATCGGTAAGGGTTCAATACCCACACCGCAATAGAAGAGAAGGCCGCCCACAGGGCGGCCTTTTTTTATGCCTTTTGCTTATTACCTTTGCCCCATGGAAACCGCCGCAAATTTGGGATTGCTTTCTACCGATGTGATTGTTGCTCGTGCAACGCCGCCCGGTTCAGGCGCATTGGCCATCCTCCGCCTTTCAGGCACAGGCTCTTGGCAAATGATTTTCCAAATTTTGGATAGGCCCATTCCAGCGCCAAAAAGTCATAGGGTGTATTTCCGAAACATCATTGATGATGAAGCAGTTTTAGATGAAGTGCTCATAACATTGTTTGCGGCGGGTAAGAGTTTCACGGGCGATGAAAGCGTGGAGATTTCTGTGCACGGCAGTGAATTCATTGTTGCCAGGATGCAGATGTTGTTGGTGGAACAAGGTGCTCGATTGGCTGCGCCGGGTGAATTCTCTCAGCGGGCGTTTTTGAATGGCAAGTTGGACTTGGCGCAAGCAGAAGCCATTGCCGATGTGATTGCATCGGAACATGAAGCGGCCCACCGTGTTGCCATGCAGCAGTTAAAAGGTGGTTTTAGCCGCGAATTAGCCGATTTAAGAGAACAACTCCTGCATTATGTGTCTTTAATGGAGTTGGAGTTGGATTTTGGCGAGGAGGACGTAGAATTCGCCGATAGAAATCAATTGAAATTGTTGATTGCAGATTT
>JAGKXC010000185.1 GCA_021151535.1 Sphingobacteriia bacterium
ATAATACTTGGATTGCGTTAGCCCCGTGAGCACAACGGTACTACTTTTTACAGTTTTGATGGGCTTGGTTTGCCATGAGTCTTTGTAAATCTGCCAACTATAACTCATGGTTAAACCGGATGCCCCATCTAACGCCTTGGCAGTGATACCATTACATGGACCTGGAACCGCCGAAACCTTGGGATTTAACACCTTACGGAATACCACTTCTATACCTTGGGAGCGTGTAGGGCCACCGATGCAACTTGTAACTCGATTCTGTGTAATTTTTTTGGCCAATTGAACATTTAAAATGGCAGGACTTGTTCCGGAATTACCCGTATTTCCCCAAACCTTTAAGGTTATTTTGGGCAAATATGGCTTGGTGTAATCAATGGAATAACTGTAATTCTTTTTAGATAGGTTTCCAGAAAACAACACAAAAACCGTATCTGTAAATTTGGCATTAATGGACTTGGGTTCAATTGTTAATATTGCCGTATCCCCCTCACAAACTTCAATTCTCCTAGGAATGTTCATTGTTGGAAGTGTACCTATTTGGCCACTTGGCAGATAATTACTATCTGTTAAAGTAGGATACATTACTAGTGTTTGATAACCTTGAAACAACCAATTACCCGCTGTGTTTTTATAAAACAAATGAGTTCTGTAAACCACAGGCACTAGAAAAACATCTACTTTTGGGTCAGGACTTTTAGGTACCAATGTCAATTCTCCTGTTGAAGAATTGAAATACATCCCGGTAGGCAGCGGTTTGCGTGATAAGTTTGACCCACAAACTACAGAACCCGGATTGACACAAAGTGTTGGTATCGGATAGGAACCAGACAATCCATATTTATAAATTGGAATATTACCTTTTGAGTCTGTTTCCAACGGTACGAGTTCATAATAAATTGAATCACCATAATCACAATAAGCGCCAGGGTTAAAATTTGTACCACTATCCGCTTTACTAAAATGCAATACTGTGCCGTTCGGAAATTCTAGGCCATGCAAATTGTTTTTCCCAATTGCTTTGTAATTGATACAAGTGGTAAATCTTGTCTGCGTATATGGGTTATTAGAAAGTGTTGTACCCCACGCTACATCTTCATAAGGAGACCTACCAATTTCAGTGATAAAGTTAATAATTGAATCAGATTTCAAAAGAAGATCAAACGGAGATTTTTGCAAATCAACCGTACACTTAAACAAACGAATTCCACGGTATATTAACCCCCAACCATCTACTTGATTTGTATAATTTACACACGGATAACTCGGATTATACAACTTTACGAAACTAACCTTCAAATCTGTTACAGTAGACCCAATTTTGATACTACAATTCAAGTCAGATAAATACATTGAATCATAAACTGTGGCTCCCCGCCATGCGCTATAAACATTAACAGAAAATTCTATTTTACCATTCCCCAAATGCTGATAGGTGGAATACCCTCCATAACTATGAAAAGTGCTGGTAACAGAATATCCAGAAACCATCAAAAAACAGGAAAGCGCAAATCCAATAAGTCTTTTCATAACTGAAATTCAAAGACGTACATAGTTAAACATTAATTTTGAAAATTACAAGGGAAATTCAACATACAATTTAATGAAAATAAATTTAAACTTGCAATTTGAAATGTTGTGTTTTCAATATTTGGAATAAACAAATCATCTAGCACATTGACATACAAGTTACTTATCCCCAATGGAATTTTTACAAAATTTACATCATGAATCCCATGTACACCTGAAAAAGAATTAGAGTACAACCAAGTTTTTTGTCTTAAAACTGGCGTAAGAAAACCTGTATTGTTTGTAGTATAAGTAATTGTTGAGAAATTGGTGTCATTATATTGAATTGTAGAAGATCTAGTTTGAATTGAATTATAGGTTGCCCCAGAAATAGGCTGATACTTATAACT